>JAAKFN010000129.1 GCA_011065045.1 Candidatus Anoxychlamydiales bacterium | reverse complement strand
CAAGAAGTTAAGACAAAAATGATCTTTCATTAATCTCTCATTAAGTTCTATTTATTTACCTCCTAACTCATATGAAACTCACAAACATATGTTGAAAATACTTCGTGAAACAACTCTTTCACGAAGTTTGGGATGAGCGGAATACTATTGTTATTACCATCATTTCGAAGGAAGTATTAAAGAGTGGTCTGAAAGAACTGAGGAAGAAAATCGAAGCTCTTCAAAATAAATGACTCTTTCTAGAAAATTAAACGGTTTTCTTAATTATATGAAATTACCCATTGAAGAAGCTAAAGATTATCCTAAAGAGGGGAAAATTGTTTCAGTCGAATGCTTTATAATTGCTCCAGACCAGAGAAGACAAGGAATTGCTCGAGATATCTTAAGATTTGCATGTTCCATTTTAAAAGAAAAACGATATGATATCATTGAAACGTATCCGAAGAAAGGATTATTGCCAGATGCTCATAGCTATCATTAACCAGAATCTCTCTATCTCTCCGAAGGCTTTTCAGCTTACAAAGAACTCACAGACTCATCCATTGTTCGTAAAAATTTATGAAGTAATTTAAAAACCTAATAGTGTAATAAGAAGGTCGCAAGAAATAAAAAATTGGATTTACAATCAATATCAGCTCAATTATCTTTAGTTTCTTTAGATCTCACAATAAAATAGATAAATCAAAATCAGATATTACTATATTAAAACAATATACTATTTATTGTACAAATGGAAATAAGAGGTAATCCATCCAATAAAATGCAAAATTCATCAGGAAAGGAGAAACTAAAAGAGTTTTTATATGTTGAACAGCTTATAAGAGAAAACAAATATACGGAAGCATTCCAAATTCTCACAGAATTCGTTAAAAAAGAAACCCTTCCACTTAATGATAAAGTTTCGTCTCTCTTTCTTCAAGGCAGACTTTTGTTGTGGTTAGGAAGGATTAAAGAAAGTCTTAATATAGCAGAACAAGCTTATAAAGAGAGTTTAGGATTAGAAAAGTGTCATCAAACAATTGATCTCTTGAATTTAATGGCATTATCATTAAATTTTCTAGATAGGTTTGACGAAGCTCGTGAATTAATCAAACAATCAGAAGACCTATTTAAAACGATTACAAAAGAACCGTCTTCAGAATCAATTCGCATTGAAGCATTTTTAAATTATGTTAAAGGATTTATTTTAACACAAGATGATGTAGATCAAGGATTAAAGTATTTAGAGTATAGTGTATCGTTATGGGAAAAAATAAATGCCACTATTGATGAAGATCAAATTAAACTTGATCCATTGAAACAGTCGGATCTAGTCCTTTATCCCATAACAATTATGAGTATTGGAATGGCAATGAATCTCAAGGGGAACTTGGATCTATCTATAAAATATTTCAAGAAAGGCTTAGCAATTGCTAAAGAAATTAAAAATAAATTTGGAATTGCTGTCATGTTTCATAGTTTAGGATCAACTTACCATTTAAAAGGTGAAATTGATCTTGCACTTAAATTTTTTGAAAAGTCTTTAAAGCTTTTCAAGGAAATTGATAACAAAGCTCAAACTGCTGTGGTATTTAGAAGTATTGGGGCTTTATTAAGCGAAAAAGGTGAATATGATCATGCGTTAAAAAACTTAGAAAAAAGTTTAGCAATATATAAAGAAATCAGATTACCTTCCTGGATTCTTAATTCACTTGCCAACCTAATAGAAATATCTCTTAAGACTGACGATCCTGAACAAGCTCAACAATATTTCCAACGCTTTAAACAAATAGCTGAACAATTCAATGATGATAACATTGTTTTATGGCGAAATTTACTGGAAGCAATGATTCTGAAAAACAGTCCACGAACCCGAAACAGAGCAAAAGCAGAAGAAATATTTAAACATATAATAGAAAAAGAAGGTATACACCCTCCATCTTTTCACCACCCCACTTCTTTTGAAACTTACATGACAGCATTAATTCATCTTTGCGATTTACTTCTTTTGGAGTTACGATCAACTAATGAATTAGAAGTGTTGGATGAGTTAAAGCACTACATCACCCTATTATTAGAAACTGCTGAAAAATCTGACTCATATATGATTCTGTGTGAATCATACCTTTTCCAAGCAAAACTCTCGTTATTAAACTATGATATAAAGACAGCTAAGCGATTTTTAACACAATCTCATCAAATCGCTGAAAGACATGGCCTTATTCAATTAGCGATGAAAATCTCAAATGAAAATGAAGTATTGCTTACAAAATTAGAATTTTGGGAAAAATTAAAGGAATCAGGAGCCCCAATGGCCGATCGTTTAGAATTAGCTCGATTAGATGAACATATTATAAGATTGATTCAAAATCATCCTGCAATAAAAACTCAAGTTTCAGAAGAAAAAGTAGCTATTCATACAGAGAAGAAAATCTGCTTAGTTTGTAGGGGCGATGTGATAAAATTCTCATATATATGTGAATGCGGAGCTATTTATTGTGAAAATTGTGCTAGAGCATTAACCAACTTAGAAAACGTCTGTTGGGTTTGTGAAACTCAAATTGATTCTTTAAAGCCCATTAAATCATTTAAAGAAGAAAAAGTAAAAGTAAAATTAGAAGAAACAAAAAAAAAATAATCTTCTTATAATATTTAATTGAAAATTTGAAAAAATAGCAATTCATATACCTATATCTTCAAAGTTCCACGTAAATTAATAGATATGCATAATCCGTATAAACTTGGAAGATATTCACTAAAAAAAAGGATATAGTAAAAATATTTATAAACCATCTTCACAATTTAGTAATTGAATTTAACTTTTCTTGTGGAGTTGTATGATTTTGAATGAAGAAAGCAATGAGAATGTGGTTCGATTAATTTATGAAGATTTTAATAATCGAAATTTTGTGCCTCCCCAAAACAGTTGGGATAAATATCTAGCAGATAATTTTATCTGGACTGACCCTGGGGAAGCTGAGGTCGATGGAGAAGGATTTACCAACTATTTTGCATGGATGGTGGAGTCTTTTCCCGATATGAAAGCTAATATTGATATTATACCGACTACTGGTAATAAAGTAGTGGTTAAATATATTCTATCAGCAACCTTCAGTAAAGATTTTAAAGACCCTTCTTCAGGTCAATCACTACCCGCGCATGGCAAAAAATTCTCGCATAACGGAGTTGATATCTATGAAGTTGAAAATAGTAAAATAAAATCTTGTACAACATATACTAATCCTCAATTATTCATGAATAAACTTCTTGAAGAGTAGAAAGCTCAATGACCTGTTCCGTGAGAGTAAGAGCAATTTTTGGATTAGCCACAGAGAGGAAATAGCAATATGACCTGAAGGAAGGGGATTTCTGGTGAAGTTAGGTTAAATACAGAATTATTAGATTAATTAATTTCATTTTCTTCCGAATGTAAAAAGAACTTTAATATTCCAATGTAAACCATCTTCGAAACTATATTTGTGAAAATTTTTTGTGAGTTCCTCCTTGAAATTTTCAAGATTTTCGGAACTAATTCTTTCCATTTCTCCCCTATAACCCGCAGACCACAAATATTTCCAAAATTCTTCTGCATTTTCACAAATGAATTCTTTTTCCTCTATTTTATTGTGGACATCTTTATAGCCTGCCTTGATCAAAATTTTCTGCATTCCTTCAATAGTTTCAAATTCAGAAACTTCAGGTTCTTCTTCTTGTTTATCCATCTCTTTATTATTAGGTAAATATTTCTCAGTTAAATCATCAAGCCATTTAATTTCATTGAATGCATTTCTATAAAAAGTGGAAAGTCCTATCCGTCCATAAGGTTTTAGTACTCGATATGATTCATTGAGGGCGATTTCATATTGAGGAAAGAAAAATATACAGAACCCATAAAGTGCTATATCAAATGTATTATCTTGAAATTTTAAATTTTCTGCATCCATCTGCATCATTTTAGCATTAGAAAAACCTCTCTTATTGATTTCTTCAGAAGTTTTTTGTACCATCCCTTCAGCTAAATCAATACCAATTACCGATCCTTGAAGACCAACTTTCTTCAATGCTGGAAAAAGTAAAGCTCCTCTACCTGAAGCCACGTCAAGAACCTTAGCTTTTTTTGGAATCTCTGTGAGTTCAACTAACTGTTTCCCGAAATTATAAAAAAATAATTTAAAACCTACTTGATCATATGTAGGAGCAGCTCGAGTAAATATACCTGCCCAAACCTTTTTAATATCAATTTTATTCATCTAATCACTCACTTTTAAAAAAATATAAAATTAGATTAGGATTGTAAATAATTCTTAAGTTAATATATTTTAAAAGAATTTCTCTTACATCATGAGATTCAGTCAAAAAATTTCTTCAATTGATTAAATTTCTTCTAAATTCTATTCATGAATAGATATTGTTTTAATATATTAAGATCATTTTAAGTGATTAAAAATGAAATTTTTAAAAATGGTGGAAAAGGGAAAATGAATTATGAAGATATAATATTTGAGAAAAAAGATAGGATAGCTCGTATAAC
>JAAKFN010000128.1 GCA_011065045.1 Candidatus Anoxychlamydiales bacterium | reverse complement strand
TCTCTTTTACTAATGTTTTAATAAAATCATAAATGTTATCACGGCTTGTTACTTTCTTCGTATCGCATCCTTTACAATCCAATACTAGGTGATAACCCCAATATTCTGCCATTTTTTACTCCTCTTTAGGTTACAAGATAAAAACTTAACCTAATTATAGGAAATTTCGCTTTTTTCTAAAATTGTTTTGAGAAAAAAAGCAAAAAAAACTAGACTTTGAGACGACAATGGCAATTTTTGTCATAAAATATTTTTAAAAAAGGAGAAAAATATGAAAAGATTAATGAGCATTTTATTTGTAGCATCGTTTGCAGCTTTCCCACTTTTTGCAGCAGATGAAGAAGTAGCAGTTGAAGAACCAGCTCAAGAAGAAGTAACTATTGATGAAGTTAAAGAATCTCAAGAAGTAGCAGCTGAAGTTACTATTCAAGAAGATCAAAAAGAAGAAGAAACTACAGAAGAAGCTATAAGTTAATTAAATTGCCAGTCTACATCTAGGCTGGCATATTTTTTTCTATCAAGATTAAAACACTAAAAATACGAGAGAATTTAAAATTATATTTAAGAATTCTAAAAAATAAACTATTTAACAATTAACTTTTTTACTTCTTCATCAGATAGGATATTTTTTAGGTTTTTATGTTGCATATCACAAATAAATCCCTGAAAATTTTTGACTTTCTCATCTAAATATCCATATCTAAGTCCCAAAAATTTAATCTTTGATTTTTTGCAAAACTTTTCAACTTCATCAAGATGCTTTAATTTATCATCAATAAAAACTACAGATTTAGGCTTAAAATTAATCTTTTTTAAAAACTGAGCTAAAACATTTCCTTTTTCCATACCTTTTGCAAATAAAATCCCCTTTTTATATAAAACTCCATTTTCAAAATAAAAAGTCTCATTTTTAGGAGCTGTTTTTGAAAGATCAATCTTTAAAGAATCTAACTGTTTTATTGCAGCTAATGAAAAGTCAGAATCTCTAGTCGTTAATCCCATTACCAAAGTATTTTTCATTTGAAGATTATCTAAAATATTTTTGATATCTTTTTCAACAAGTTTAACCTTAGTAATCGCTTGAATTTCATACCAATCTATTAAAGCCTTATCTAAAGCTTGATTTTTATCTAGCCCACTATTTAGGTGTTTTTTCATTTGATGAAAGAACCATTGATCGGAACCTAGCAATTGGACAGGCTCCATAATGGTATTATCTAGATCGAAAAGAAGCAGTTCATATTTGTTTAAATGTTTTGTTATCTCTTTAATATTTTTAACTTCTAGAATTTGAGAAAATAACCCACTAAAAGAAAATATCATTAAAAAAAATATTTTTTTCATCGTAAATTCAGATCCCTCGCAAACTGCTTTAATGATACTTGAAGATTTTTTCTTATTTTTTTTGCAATAAGTGGTTTAATTAAAACAGCAAAAAAACCTTTTAGTTGAACTTTGCATGTAATCAAACTTCCATTTATATCTTGTTCAACTATGTGATAAAACTTTAGTTTCACGAAATGAGCAAACCAAACTACTGTAAGCGTATGATTCTTCTTTATATCTTCAATTTTGAATTTAATACCCTTTTTTCTCTCATTTACAACATATCCTTTTTGATTTTCCTCAAAACCTTGCTGTAAATATTTATCAGCCCAAGCTTTGAAAACAACATTTGGCTTTGCAAATGTTTTTACTCTCTCTTCGATATTACCCATAATTTTTGATTACCCATGAATATTGCTTTGAAACAACTATTGTAGAAAGATAACGATTTTTATTCAAATTTATCAAGAAAATAGAAAAAATAACATAAGTTATTAATTATTAATTTTTAATAAGGTTGAATTTGGCAATAAATTTAAAAGAAATTCTTCAATTGGAATACACTCTATATCTTTATGAATAATTTTTTGATCTCCTCTAAAAAGCAATATTGGAGTGCATTCAGGATAATCTTTTTTAAATGCTTTTAATCCTTTAATATCCTTTGAAGAAATATGAGAATTATTCTTTACTTCTATAGCAAAAAAACAATCTTTACCATAAATTATAAAGTCTACCTCTAATCCAGATCTAGTTCTCCAAAAGTAAAGTTTATATTCTTCTTCTTGAAGATCCATCCAAGCGTTTAAATGTTGAGCTATTAACCCTTCTAAAGCGGCTCCTTTTATCATTAATGGATTATCTAAAGGGCCAATAGGCCTAAAATAATTATAGACTCCTGCATCAAAAAGATAAAATTTAGGGTGAGAAGAAAGCGATCTTTTTGCTCTTTTAGTAAAAAGATCGATAGTAAATCCTAACAGCAAGTCTTTTAATATCTGTATATAATTTTCAACAGTTGTTCTTTTAATTAAGCATTCACGAGCTATATTAGTTGCATTTAGAATTGATGCATGAGAGAACGAAATAATTTCTAGAAATCTTGCAAAATCTCCAACATTTCTAACCAACCCCTCTTCTTGAACTTCTTCTTTTAAATACAGCGCAGCATATGTTTTTAAAACTTTTTTAGGATCTTCAGAATCCCATACTAAAGGTAGAAGACCTCTTTCTAAAGCTAAATCTAAAGAAAAATCATCTTTTAATTCACTAGCTATAAAAGGATGAAATCTTTTTAAAATAGCTCTTCCTGCTAATAAATTTACTCCTGCTTTTTTTAGTTTTCTTGAACTAGATCCTGTTAGAATAAATTGCACATTTTTTTTCTCTTCGATATAAGAATGAACTACATCAAGCAATTCTGGAATCTTTTGCACTTCATCAATAATTACAACTTTTTTATCTGGATTAGCAATCAGCAGCTCCCTTAATCTTTCCGGAAAAGCTTTATAATACCTCAATATTTCCAGCTTTAATAAATCTACCCAAATAGCATTCTTGAAATGTTTTTTTAAATATGTAGACTTGCCAGTACCTCTAGGCCCAAACAAGAAAAAACTTCGCTTGGGTATTTCAAAAAATCTTTTTATATAACTCATAAAACCCCTCAAAACGCCATCGCTATTGGCATTTTGAGTCTCATTATGCCAAATCAATTGGCATTTTGCAACATTTTTACTCTAGTTCTTTATAATTAAAGATTTATATCATGCGTTTTTTCAACTTTTAGCATAAAGGCCGATTATCTGAGCTTTTTCTAGAATATGATCTTTCATAGCTAGCTCTAAATCCTCTTTCTTAGCTCCTTTTTGTAAATCCAGCATTGCATCTAAAGCATAGAGCTTAAAAAAATAACGATGAGAGCCTGTTGGAGGACAAGGACCGAAGTACCCAATAGCCCCTGCTGAATTAATCCCCTCTACTCCTATCGATGAATCTTCATCGATCTTACCTATTATAGGCATGTTATAGACTACCCAGTGGACAAAGGTTTGATTTGGAGCATCGGGATCATCCATTATAAGAGCTAAAGATTTAGCTTCTTTTGGAATATCTTCAAAAACTAATTTAGGATTGATATCATTTCCTTGGCAGGTAAATTTTTTGGGTATCATCTCATTATTTTGAAACACGCTTGTGATGTGCATAAAAGCTCCTAAATTTTAATAATATAGCTACTTGAAAGTTTAAAGATTGATTATTCTAAAATCCAGTCTAAAACGATATTATCTATCCAATGAAACCCTTTTGATTTTCCTGGCATTCCAACATACCCAATATGACCACCTTTTTTGGTTCTGAAAAGATGAACGTTTTTAGGCATCACAAAATTTTCAAAATCTTGCATTTTGATTATTGGATCGTCTTCTGAAAACAAGATATTTGTCTCTATTTCAATAGCCGGAATTAAATACTTAGCGCTAGATTTTTTATAATAATCTAAATTGTCCTTAAAACCGTATTGAGGAACCGTATAGAGTCTATCAATATCCTGAAAATGAATTTCCTCTGGAAACTCAATTTTTTTAAGATCAGAGAAAAGTTTACATCTATGATCCATATCCTCTTTTAAAAGTTTTATAAAATATCTCTCATATAATCTGTTTTTAGGAGAAGATAAAAGCTTAATACTCGAATAAAGATCTACAGGAGGATTTATTGCTATCGCTTTTTTTAAAAATTTTAAATTAGCAATACTTAGCTCAGCTGCTAACTTTAAAGTAATATTACCACCTAGAGAAAATCCTAAAAGTGTTAATTCAGATTCTGGAGTTTCGGATAATATAAACTTCAAAGCCTCAAATACATCATCGCTTTGACCTGCATGATAAATTTTTCTAGATTTTCCTATTCCAGACCCGCAACCCCTTAAGTTTATACGAATTGACCTAATATTTAATTTTTCTAATCTTTTTGCAAGTCTCACTAAGCAAGCAGATTTATGTGAACCACAAAGCCCATGGATCATCAAAATGCTAGGATCTGTCTTTTTCCAATCTTTAGGCGTTGTAATCTCTAAAGCTAAATAATCACCATCCGGCAACCTAACAAAGCTCGTATGAGATCTAGGCCCCCGTCTAATGGAAGGCAGCGATCCCATAAACGTCTGAGGGAAAGAACCTTTTATAAATGGCATAGGTGTAAAATCTAATTCTTCACTCACAAAA
>JAAKFN010000127.1 GCA_011065045.1 Candidatus Anoxychlamydiales bacterium | reverse complement strand
CCAGTTAGTTGGTCTCATAGTTCCTGGAACATTTATTCTTTCATCATCAATATCTGGCCAGACAAGATCAGGATATAGCGCTAAATATTCTGATAAAAGATTTATATGAAATAAAGATGTTGTATGATGAGCATCTGTGAGTAGCTCTTTTCTTTGCTTATGTGTTAAGTGAGGGGAGTAGTGCCAGTTTTTAAATTTAGCAAATTTTGTAGAGCCTTTTAGATAGCCTTCCCACCACTCGGCGAATGTATCGGAGTCATGTGTAGAAACAGATGTAATACTGAGCGGTTCATAGTTATTAAATTTAATAAAACCACCAAATACAGTAGTTTCCCAAGGAATAACTTTTGTTCCACAAATACCGAGATCTCTAAGCGTTTTATAAACTATTTTTGGAATCAATCCTAAATCTTCAGCAATCGGAAGAAGTTTTGATGAGTTTAACATCATCTGAAGTCTATTTCTTCCGTTTTTTTCCCAGAAAACAGGATCTCTTGGAAAAAATCTACCCTCTGTTGCTGGTTCATCTGGAAGCATACACCAAATTCTAAAAAAACCAACAACGTGATCGATTCTATACATATGATATAGATCTTCAATAGTATGGAGTCTTCTTTTCCACCAATGATACTTTGTGTTTTTTAGCTCATTCCAATCAAATAGAGGAAATCCCCATTTTTGACCGTAGATACTATAAGCATCCGGAGGAGCGCCAGCTACATGTTTAAAATCAAATATAGATCTATTAAACCAAACATCTGAACTATTTTTACTAACAAGTATCGGGACGTCGCCGAGTATCTTTATGTTTTTTGTATCTGCATATTTTTTTACCTCTGTGAGTTGCTTGTAACAAAGATATTGGGTAGCGAAATAAAAATGCATCTCTGTATGGTATTTTTCAATGTATTTAGAGAGATTTTTCTCTGTTATGTTTTGCAACTCTTTTGGCCAGTTATCCCAAATTTTATAATTTTCTTTTTCTTGAATTGTTTTAAATAAAGCAAACTCTTCTAACCATGAATTTTTTTGTAAAAATCTTTCGAACTCTTTATCTTTTTTTAGATCATCAAAGATATATTCATAATACTCTCTTAAAAAATCTAACTTTAATCTTTTAAGCTGCAAATAGTGAACTCTTTGATAGGTATTTAAAATATCAAAACTTTTTAGTTTTTGCATCAAAGATGGGTTTTCTTTAACACCTTCTAAAGCATGGAGTGAAATATGAAGTGTAGAGAGCGCGCAAGAAGAGATAGCATTATATGGAGATGGATCTATTCCGGTTTCATTGAGTGGAAGTAGCTGAATAACATCAAAACCAACATCGCTGCACCAATTAATAACTTTTTTTAAGTCTAAATACTCTCCAATTCCAGAAGAGTTTTCACATCTTAAAGCAAATAAAGGGACGACAACACCATGGTGTTTATTAGTGCCAATATTTTCCCAATGCTTTGCCGATGGAGTGGTTTTTATAAAATCGTTGATTTTACTCATTATTTATAAAATTGATGTTTGTCCTCTTTCTACTGCTTTTTTATATTTTAGTGCAAGTTTCTCAAAAGCTTAGTAACTTCAGAAAAAACCATTTTTTAGAGCCTGTAAAAACGCCTTTAATCTTAAAATGGGCAGGAATTTTACTGAAATATTTAAGTGGCTGCTTATCAGCTGTTTGCAGATTATTCCCTCGGAAAACGTGTATGCTGAGCACGTTTTTCCATGGAAAAACGTGCTGATCCAACACTTTTTCCTAGGGAAAGATGCTATTTTTTTGTAGAGATTAAATTTGATTTAAATAGAGCTCTGTCCAGTTTCTATTGCTTTTTTGTATTTTTGAGCAAGCTGTACAAAGGTTGCTAGATAACTCGATAATATATCTGCATTTAAAGTTGCAAAATCTAAGAAATTGTGCATAGATAGCGCAGCATCTGGTTCAAAATAGGATAAGATTGCAATGTATGGGAACTCATTATTTGCTTTAAGAGCATCTAAAAGAACCTTTTCTCTGTATTTTCCTGCAGGAATCTCTGCTATTGATGAAAAAACAATTAAATTATCTGAGCTTTGATCTAGCTCTAGTTGCACTACAACATTCTCAAATAAAATTGAGCAAGCTCTGTTTTTATCGACATGCAAATCGAAATCTAAATCTAATTTTTCACTAAGATCAAATAATAGTTCTTGAAACTTTGATTTCATTAGTCTTCCTCTTCTTCTAAATACTCTTCAAGTTCTTCAAGGGTTTCAATAAAAGCATCTAAAGCTTCTAGTCGATGTTTATTGGATTTATATAGTTTCATAGATGTATTTCTTATCGCATCTCTCATTTGAGAAAAAATAATTATCTGAGCTGCAAACTCTTCTGAGATTCCAAGATGTTTTGCAAGTAGAGAAATTTTTTCTGATGTGACATATCGCTCTTTTAAAAGATTTATAAAAAGTTTAGAGAGCATCTCAAAATTTAAAATCTTTGGTAGAATTAAACCAAAATGATCAAATTGAGAACTTATGAGGCCCTCTCTAGAAATAAAAAATCTATAAACCCCTAAAATAGCTTGTAGCATTTGAGCATCTTCTATTAGTCTCATAAGTTCCGGCCGAGTAATCGAAGGTCCTTTAGATTTTAAATCACAGCCAAGTGAATGCAGTAAAAATCTAATCACCGGTTTCATATTTTCGTATGTATATTTTGAGGAAAGCTCATCGAAAAGTGTAAGAGCTGTTCTTGGATTTCCGGTAATATCTCTATACATATCTCTTAGATTAGTAGGAGTGCCAAGACCCTCTTTTGAAAACACTTGAGCCTGAAGGTTAATATTTCTTCCAGCTATGATCTCTCTTTTATATTCAGTATTTAAAAAATCTTTTGCTTGAAGTACTTTTGTAGCTAAATTTCCTTTAGTCGTTTGTAATAAAAAATCTAAAGCATCATCTGCGAGGGTAGGATCTGGATAAAAATCTAAAACTTTTTGTAAAATATCTTCTACACTATCTTCATCTTTAATCAGATCTCTTAAAATAAGTAGAGTCTTTTCTTTAAGCTCTTGGTTTTTTTTATTAAATCTAGAAGCCATCTCTTCAGTGTTTTTGACTTCTTCAATAATTTCAACATCATCATCTGCAGCGCCAGATTTTGAAACATGTTTTTTCCCAAATCTTTGCTCTTCTAATGGTTTGAATGTTCGTCTCATCGAAGCTTGATTAAAACCAGATTCTTGATACGCTTTTAGAGCTCTTTTTGATGTTACTTGTTGTTTGGATAGCTGCTGCGCTTTTGCTCTTTGTGTGGCTTGCTGTTTAGCCATTTGAGAGATTTTAGCTGGTTTATTAATTTCACTCATAAATTATTTAAGTTAGTTGTATTCTTCCAAGTGGTTGAATGCGAACTTCCGGTACGATCTCTTGATATGATACAACAGGAAGATCAGGAAACTCTCCTTCAATTAATTTTCTAACAAATCTTCTAACATCGATAGCAGTTAAAAGAACCGGAGGCTGGCCTCCTGGCGGAGTTGGTACAATAGTAGATCTCATAGCATGTAAGATCATTTGAACTGAATCAGGATCTAAAGCTAAATAAGATCCTGCAGAGGTCTGTTTAATTGCTCCTCTTACCATATCTTCAATTTCAGGATCTAAAAGATAAACGGATAAAACTGTTTGACCTAGAGAGTACTTATAAGAGATATAGCGCTTTAAAGAAGATCTAACGTATTCAGTTAGAAGTACCACATCTTTTTCTGTTTGAGCCCACTCAGATAAAGCTTCTAAAATTGTTCTTAAATCCTTAATAGATACTTGCTCTTGCACTAGTCTTTTAAATATATCTGTTAATTTTTGCAGGGGAACTAATCTTGTTACTTCTTTAATTAGATCTGGATATGATTTTTCTATAAATTCTAAGATAGCTCTTATCTCTTGTATTCCTATGAATTCAGAAGAGTATTGACGATAGAATTTAGATAGATGAAGAATTATCACCTCTAATATAGACCAGAATCTAATTTTTGCTTTTTCTAAAACTTCTTTGTGTTTCTCTTCTACCCAAATAGTTGGAAGCCCTAGAATGCTTTTTGTTTTTGTATAAGGTAGATTATATCTTTTAAGAGTCTCTTCTGTTTCATTTGTTAAGACATAGTTCATTAAAACTTTTCCCTTTAACATTGGTACTTCATTTAAATAAATTAGATACTCATCTCCTGCTAAAGTGGGTGAGTCTGTTCTAACATGAACACCGGGAAAACGAACTCCTAAATCTTGATAAAGAGCGTGCCTCATTTTCGGAATCATCTTATCGATAAAAGTAAGTCCTTGCTTGTCTTTTTTTATTAATGCAGATACATCTTTTCCAAGTTCTAAAATTACAGGAAGTGTTAAAGCATAATCCGCTGATCCACCAGATACTACAGCATGTCCCTCTACATCTTCAATAGTTCCAATTCCAGTTGCTAACTTCGCTTTTGCTTTTTTCTTGGTTATAAAAATACCACCGCCAATTAAACCAATTAATAAACCAATCATTAAAAAAGGAGTGGCAGGAAACCCCGGTATCCAAGCCATTAAAAAAAG
>JAAKFN010000126.1 GCA_011065045.1 Candidatus Anoxychlamydiales bacterium | reverse complement strand
TCTATCACTCAATGATGCGATTAGATCTTTAGATGCTTTTAAAACAAAAATGGTAAGAGCTACGTAGTAGATAGTATCAACAGCTCCAAATGCGGTCCAAAACCCATAGAAAAATATAAAAAAGGGAATTTTTGTAATAATTCTCCAAGAAAAAAAAGAGTTATATAAGTCGAGAATAAAAACTTTGATCGCATCTTTTACGTATACTAGTGAGGTTAATGCTGTTTTTTGAATTTTTGAAAAATTATTATTCTTTATAATGGTTGGTCTAATTACAAAAGATGAAGGTTCTAAAGAGGTAGCAATTTTAGCTGTCATAACTTTAAAAAAATTAAATTAAAAAAAATATTATGAAATGCAATCTTTTTTAGCTACTAGCCTTTTAAAAGATTTTTTAAATCCATTGCATTTTTGATTGCATAGGCTTTTTCATCATTGTTAAAATAACAAAAGTTATTCAATAGGTCTTTTTGGAAATCTCTGAAGTTTGAAGATAAAAAAAATATTCTTTATAGTCTGAACTAAAAGTATATGCATTATAAAAACGATAATTAATTTTAAATGGTTTTTTATTGTGTTTTAATTTACGTATTGTGCATAATTATTTTTTTATGTCTTAAAAAGGAAGGGATTTATGAAGTCATCTCAAATAAGCAATGAAATACTAATAAATAATTCTCTGTCAATTGTTAATCAAGATGAACCCGAGAATTATTTTGCAAAATTACCTGATGAAGTTATTTTACAAATTTTTGAATATATTATTTCTAATGAAAGAAATGCAGCTTCATTATATTTTGTGGACAGAAAATTTAGAGAAATGTTTAAGTTCAATTCAGAGTGGATAGAGAATAAAAATTCATTTATTGAGGAACTTACAAAAATAAAAGATAACATTAAAGAGGTTATAGCTAAAATTGAAGATAAGAGGGAATACTATGATATTAAATTACAAATTTTAATAAAGTTCTTAGAAGTATTTCCCGATGATAATGAAATAGAGAAACAAATAATGGAAATTCTTCCAAATATTTCATATGATTACCTAAATAATCGACAAAAACTTTTTAAAATATATCTGCACCAAAATGAAATAAAAAAAGCAACGGATCTAATGAAACAGATGGATTCATTTTCAAAAGTTATAGCTCAAATAGAGTTGTTAAAAAAAAATCCAGATGATGGTGAAATAGAAAGTAAATTAATTAGTTTAATAGATAAAATGGATCAAATAAATTTTGAAAATAAATGGAAAGACATTAAAGAAGATTCTCGAAGAGAACTACAAATTTCTGTAGATCGCTCAGATCAAGAAGAGAATAAAAATAAAGGAGTACTGGAACTTTTTAAATTATATCTGCACCAAAATGAAATAAAAAAAGCAACGGCTATTATCAGTAAAATGAATCTTATTGAGTTTAAAATGTTAGCTCAAATAGAATTGTTAAAAAAAAATCCGGATGATGATGAAATAGAAAGTAAATTCATCAGTTTATTAAATCTAGCATTTGAAGAGGAGCGCTATAATGTATTTTTTTTAGCTCAAAGAGAACTTTTTAAAATATACCTTCAACAAAATAAAATAAAAAAAGCTTTGGATTTAGAAGATCAAATGATTCTACCGGTATATATGGCTTTAGCTCACATAGAATATGTTAAAGTATTTCCAGATGATGATGAAATACAAAAAATTTTGAACTTCATAGATGAAATTACGTTAGATTTTCAAAAAAAAGAAGCTGTGGTAAAGCTTTTTGAAGCATTTCCTAATAATGTTAAAATAGAAAAAAAAGCAAAAGAGATTTGTTTAACTCCTTCTTTGTCTGAATCGGGAGAAGATCAATTAAAACTTTTAAACATATATATTAAACAAAATAAGATAAAAGAAGCAGAGGATTATGTAGAACAAATACCAAATGTAAAAGTGCAATATCTTGCTAAAATAAAACTTATAAAAATATATGTTCAACAAAATATCATAAAAGAAGCAAATGATTTCATAAATCAAATCAATGCTATCAATGTAAGAGCTTTAGCTAAGATAAAACTTCTAAAAAGCATGAAAATATAAATTAATCTAATTGAATTATGTCTTTTTTAGCTAAGCTTTTAAGAGATTTTTTAAATCCATTGCATTTTTGATTGCATAGGCTTTTTCATCATTATTAAAATAACAAAAAATATCTAGGTTATCTTTTTGAAAATTTTTTATAATTTTTGTCCATTTCTTTAGAGCTATTTTTGAATACGTGCCAGAGTATGCTTTTTTAGGGCCATGTAATCTAATATATATGAAATTAGTTGTAATTTCTATCGGGGTTTGAAAACCCTCTAGATCATAAATACAAAAAGCTGCTCTATATTTTTTTAAAAGAGAAAAAGCTTCTTTTACTAGCCAGGATCTATCTCTAAACTCAAAAGCATATCTATAATTTTTATCTAAAGTTTTCAAAAAATTTTCCAATCTTTTGATATCAAGATGCAAATTTGGGGGGATTTGAAAAAGGATTGGGCCTAAATGTGGTTTTAAATGTTTTACTCTATTTAAGAAAAGAGATAAGTGTTTTTTCGGCTCTTTTAATCTTTTAATGTGAGTGATAAATCTGGAAGCTTTCAAAGAGAATATAAAATCAATATTTGCTTCATTTTTCCAATGTAGAATATTTTTTTTTGAAGGAAGCTTGTAAAAAGTATTGTGTATCTCAACTGTATTAAAATGCTTTTGGTAATACTCAAAAAAATCTTTAGTTTTTATGTTTTTGGGATAAAATCTTTCTTTCCAATGTCCATAATAAAATCCAGATGAGCCAATATATATTTTGTTTTCATTCTATATTGGAATCGATGATGTCTCAGATGGATGTTTTTTCTCTTTTATTAGTTTATGAAGAAACGGGACAATACAAAGAGTGATAATTCCAGCAAAAACTGTTGAAACTCCCAAAATAATAAACGTCTTAAAAAATGAAGGATTTGTAATTAAAGGATCTGTGCTTTTAGATGCTCCAATAGCCATTTTAGTGAAAATATTTGCAAAGATAGCAGCAACACCTGTTAGCATCATCCAAGTTCCCATCATAATGTTTTGAATTTTATGAGGAATTAACTGTCCTATCATTGCATAGCCAATTGGACCAATACACAGCTCTCCGATACTTTGTAAAATATAGCTAAATACAATCCACCAAAAACTAATAAATCCTTTTGAGTCAGCGAAATTTATACTAATAGCTAGCACAACAAATCCAAGACCTATTAAAAACAGTGACAGGGTAAATTGAATAGGGATCGTTATATTAAACCCTTTTTTTCTAAGCTTATTGTATAAGATGGCCATTAAAGGCCCGCCAATAATAATTATTACAGTGTTTATATTTAGTGCCCATTGAGGTTGAATAGTATATCCCATGACGTTTCTATTAACGTTGTTTTCAATAAAAAGAATAAGTCCCATGGGAGCTGTCATATAAAGAGTCCAAAAGCATAGCGCCATAAAACATAAAATTAAAAATGCCCACATCTTTTCTTTAGCTATTACAGTAGGTTGTTTGAGAGCAAAAAAGATAATCACAAAAACCATAATCCCGCCAGCTATTAAAATCATCTTATTTGAAAAAGATGAATATCTAAGTAGCCAGATGAGAGCTGCAATTATCGATCCGATCATTAAAAGCCCGAAAAATCTAAATAAAAATCTTTTTTTAATATTTAAAAATGAAAAAAAAGTTTTTTTATCTTTTAAGATTTTCCAGGTGGATAAAACTATAATAAAAGTTAAAATGTTAGAAGCGGCTCCTAGCAAAAATAGACTAGAATAATCAGCAGTTTTTTCAAAAAAACCGCTTATAGTAAAACCGATTAAAAAACCGATATTCATACCGCTATAGTTCCATAAAAAAGCTCTTTCTCTTCTTTTGTCATGGGGTTTGAAAAGCTGAGTTAACAAACAATTTATGCAAGTAACGTTAAGACCCGTTCCTGATAAGAAAACAGCGAGGCCTAAATATAGCTGATAAGTAGATAAAATATAGCAACCCAAGGCTTGCAAGAGCATTCCAAGTGCAAATAAAGATCTATATGAAAATAGCCTTCCTGCAACAATACCACCGATTAAGTGAAGAGCAAAATTAAATGCTACAAAACTCGCTGTGATCGTTGTTGCATCGACATCGTCTAGTTTTAGTCCATTTGTAATAAATAAAACTAAAGTAGAAAATAGTATGCTATAGCTAAGCGTTGAAAATATCTGTATAAAAAATAGTACTGTAGATCCCGCTCTTTGTGCTTTTAATTCTTTTAATGCTTTTGATGTGGTCATGTTTTTTTTTTTGGCTTTTTTTTCAATATATAAAAAAAAATATTACTCGTATATTTTTTATTTACAAAATTTACTTTTAATTATTCAAGCTGTCTCTTATAATTTTAGTAATTTTCAAAACTTTTATAAAAAATCATGCAAAAAACACTTTTAAAGATTGATAAAATATCTAAGATATATACTTCTGAAAAAGAGAAAGTAGAAGCTCTAAAAACCATATCCTTTGATATAAAAGAAAAAGAAATCCTTGGACTTTTAGGAGTTAATGGCGCTGGTAAAACAACTCTATCTTCTATAATAGCAACGCTTTTAAAACCCACCTCTGGCGAT
>JAAKFN010000125.1 GCA_011065045.1 Candidatus Anoxychlamydiales bacterium | reverse complement strand
TAAATAGATCGAGAAGACTCTCTTGAATTTTATGTAATTTATTTTCATTCATCCATCTGATTTTACATTTTTTTTATCCTTTTGTCAAAAGAACAAAATAAAGAACGCTTATTTTTGTTCTTTATTTGTGGAAAAAAAATACTCCCCTTTGGTAAATTAAAATATTTACTTAAAAAAGGAAAAAACAATGACTGAAAATTCTATGAAAATTACACATCATCAAACTTTTGAATCCCTAAGACTTGAAAAAAATGGACAGGAATTTTGGAATGCACGAAAGCTAGCAAAAGTGCTTGAATATTCTGAATATCGCCACTTTCTTCCTGTTATTGAAAAGGCTAAAGTAGCATGTAAAAACAGTGGACATGATATTGAAGACCATTTCGAGGATACCCTCGAAATGGTTAGAATCGGATCGGGAGCTCTACGCAAACTACCGAATATAAAACTCTCTCGTTATGCTTGTTATTTGATTGTCCAAAATGGAGATCCTTCAAAGCGTGTAATAGCTAATGGCCAAACATACTTTGCTATTCAAACACGCAGACAAGAACTCTCTGACAATGTAACTTTTCAACAATTAAAAGAAGAGGAGAAACGTCTTTTTTTAAGAAACGAACTTAAAGAACATAATAAATTACTTGTGGAAACGGCACAACAAGCTGGAGTAGAAAACACAATAGATTTTGCTATATTTCAAAATCATGGATATAAAGGCCTGTATGGTGGATTAGATGCAAAAGGCATTCATCAACATAAACGATTAAAAAAGAAACAAAAAATCTTAGACCATATGGGAAGTACAGAGCTTGCTGCAAATTTATTTAGAGCAACTCAAACGGAAGAAAAACTTCGGCGAGAGCATATTAAAGGAAAAGCCAAAGCAAATCAAACTCACTACAATGTAGGCAAAAAAGTCCGTCAAACTATCGAAGAGATAGGAGGGACTATGCCAGAAAATTTACCTAAAGCAGAAAAAGGGATCGAACAATTGAAAAAGGAAACAAATAAAAGATCAATTACTTCGGATAAACCCTTGTAATATCGTTCAGTTATAGTAAAATTTTAAAAATTCTTTTTGCATTCATAGAAAATCGGAAGAGGAGGGATTCGAACCCCCGGTACCCTTGCAGGTACTTCTGTTTTCAAGACAGACGCATTCGGCCACTCTGCCACTCTTCCATTTTTGAAAATAATATAATATTAAAAATTTACATATTTTTACAAGCTAAACTGCTTTAAAAATCTCATATCATTTTCTGTAAACATTCTAATATCGCTAATTTGATGAATTAACATAGCGAGTCTCTCAACTCCAAGCCCTGCAGCGTAGCCAGAGTATTTTTCAGGATCAATACCCCCTGCTTTTAAAACGTTTGGATGAATCATACCAGCGCCAAAAACCTCTAACCAACCTGTATCTTTGCATAACCTACAGCCTTGTCCTGAACAGATAATACATTTGATATCGCATTCCATACCAGGTTCAACAAAAGGAAAATAACTAGGTCTAAACCTAGTTTCTATTGGTTTTTTAAAAAGCTTTGCTAAAAACTCTGATAGAGTTGCAAAAAGATCAGCAAAACTAACATTTTCATCAATATAGAACATCTCTACTTGGTGAAAAAACACATGAGATCTAGAAGATATGGTTTCGTTTCTAAAGCATTTACCGGGAGCTATACATCTAATTGGAGGTTTAACCCCTTCCATTACTCTCACTTGAACATTTGATGTATGAGTTCTAAGTAGTAGATCATCTGTAATAAAAAAGGTATCCTGCATATCTCTAGAAGGATGATCTTTGGCAAAATTTAACCCTTCAAAATTATAGAAATCTGAATCTAAATCAGGACCTGTTTCGACAGTGAATCCCATTGAAACAAAGACATCTATCATTTTATTCATAGTTAAAGTTACGGGATGATATCTTCCCCAAAAGTGTTTTCTTCCAGGAAGAGTTACATCGATATATTCATTTTCTAATTTTTTTGTCTCTTCTTCTAAAAGAAGTCTTTTTAGGGAATTTTCTAGATGAGATGTAATTTCTAACTTTACATCATTAATTTGTTTACCAAATAGAGGTCTTTCCTCTTTTGCAGCATCTTTTAAATGTTGCATAAGACCTTGTAGAGATCCTTTTTTACCTAAATAACTTATTTTGAGATTTTCGATTTGACGAGAAGTTTTTGCAAGTTTTAATTCTTGCAAAAACTTTTCTCTAATTTCTGTAATTTTCGAACTTAAAGTCATATTATTTTAAGCTAATGCTTTTTTAGCCTTAAGAGCTATCTCTGAAAAGACTTTAGGGTCATGTAATGCAAGGCTCGCTAAAACCTTTCTATTAACAAGACACTGAGCTTTTTTAAGGCCATTCATTAACTTACTATAACTAATACCATTTATTTTTGCAGCAATATTGATTCTTATAATCCAAAGTCTTCTAAATTCTGACTTTTTATTTTTTCTGTGAATATAATTATACGCTAAAGCCTTCATAACTGCATCTTTAGTTAGACGAATATGATTCTTCCTATCGCCATAAAAGCCTTTAGCCAATTTCAATACGCGCTTTCTTCTTTTCCTTGAAGAAACTGCACATGTAACTCTAGCCATTTTTTTTCTCCGAATTTATTATTTTTTAAGCAATTCCCATTAGTCTTGAGTAAGTTTTTAACTGAGCTTTAGCAACAACAGTTTTTTTTCTTAAATTTCTTTTACGTTTTGTTGTTTTTTTTGTCAGCAAATGTCTACGACCGGGTTTTGTTCTCATTAATTTATTTGTTCCAGTTACTTTAAAACGTTTAGCAACTGCTTTTTTAGTTTTTATTTTTGGCACTTTTATTCTCCTTAACGTATTTTTCCTGTTGGAGCCAAAACAGTTGACATGTTTTTTCCCATTAGCTTAATAGGAGCTTCGACAACTGCAATTTCTTTTAAATCTTCTACTAATCGTTTAATTACCTTTTCTCCTCTATCAATATGGAGCATCTCTCTTCCGCGAAAAGTGCAGGTAACTCTTACTTTATAACCTTTTTCGATAAAGTCTTTTGCACGTTTCTCTTTAGTTAAAAAATCGTGAGTATCGATGTTTGGTTTAAATTTAATCTCTTTAACTTTTACTTGATGCTGAGCTTTTCTACTCTCTTTTACTTTTTTTATTTGTTGATATTTGTATTTACCATAATCAATTATCTTACAAACAGGTGGACTTGCATTTGGAGCAATTTCCACTAAATCTAATTCATCTTCATCAGCAAGCTTTAAAGCGTCTGTCAGAGAAAGTACTCCAACTTGTTTACCATCTTTTGAAATGACTCTAACTTTAGGAGCTCTAATCTGTCTATTTATTCTCAAAATTCACTATTTCCTAACTTAATTTTTTTTTACTCATACTTAGTAAATCAGCTATCCAACTATAGTATCCAATAAAGTTTTTTAGTATATCTGAACCTATAATTCTTTAAAAGATAAGATTTTACCTCATATCAAAAAAAAATAGCAAAAATTAAATTTATTATCAAAATATAATAAAAAATAATTTAATGGGATATAGCTGACTCGAACAGCTGACCTCCACGATGTCAACGTGGCGCTCTAACCAACTGAGCTAATATCCCAACGGCTTATTATTTTATTTAACAAAATAATTCAGAGCAATGAAAATAATTATTATATTTAGAGCTGTTTATTCGTTTAGCCTATGTGAATCACACTACATTGGCAAAAAAATTAATAACAATTGTATAATGTCGAGTAAATAAATTTTTAGAATTTTAAAAAAAATACTATTTTTATGAAAAGCAATGAACCCCCTCACTTAGAATATGCCAAAAATTACTGGAAAAATTTTTTAGATAAAACTGACACTGCCATAGATGCAACACTCGGCAATGGTTTTGATGCCTTGTATCTAGCTAAAATTTTAATTAAGCCAACTAAAGCTACTGGGAAACTCATCTGCTTTGATATTCAAAAAAAAGCTATTGAGTCTGCTAAATTATTATTAAGAGAAAACTTAAAAAAAGAACATTTTAAAAATATTAATATACTACAAAAATCCCATGAGGACCTTACGAAATTTATTAAGGAAAAGGTAAATCTTATCGTCTATAATCTGGGATATCTTCCAAAATCTGATAAAAAAATCACGACAAATGCTGAAACTACAATAAGTAGTATAGAATCAGGTTTTAAAATACTCGCGAAAAAAGCTGCTATTAGCATCATCTCTTATTCAGGACATTTTGCTGGAGAAAAAGAAGAGATAGCTCTAATAGAGTATCTAAAAAAAATAGATAGGAATGAATATAGCGTTTTACACTTGCGATGGCTAAACAAAGAAAAAGCTCCAACTTTATTTTGGATAGAAAAAAAAATGGCTGTAGAAAAATTTATTTAATTTTTAACTGTTTTTTTATTTCATCTAAAATATAAAAACTGCCACAAATAAGCAAGATCTCTTTATTTTTAATAGCTAGATTTTTTGCATCTAAGATAGCTACACTAATATTTTTCTCTATCTTATATTTTTTGAAGTTTATCTTAAGAAGAGCTTTTTTAATTTCCTCTTTTGGTAAAGATTTGAATGACTTAGCTTCTGTTACATGAATAAAGCTTGAAAAAGTTTTCAAAAGTTTTAGACAACTCAACGTATCTTTTTGTTTTGAAAAGCCAAAAACCACTCTTACTTTTTTATTTGGAAAAAAAAGCTTCAAAGCTTTTTTGAGCTCTATAAAACCATCTAGATTGTGAGCAACATCAAAAATTATGGCTTTTGG
>JAAKFN010000124.1 GCA_011065045.1 Candidatus Anoxychlamydiales bacterium | reverse complement strand
TCTTTTCTCTATCTTAACGACTACTAACATTATTTAAATCTCCCTGTTAGTTCTCTGGTCAACCAGTTGCCCTTGATCCTCACGGTTCAAGCCCCTTCCTTTAGGGAGGGGTGATTGACATCTTTATCAAGTTTTTTTTTGATAAGATATTAGTTAATCTATTTAAATTTTACAATAGATCTTATTTTTTTTAGAAATTTAGCATAGCATAAAAAGTGAGTCCATGCATTTGAAGAGTATTATTTGTAAATCTAGATTGAGCATTTGAGATAGCAGTTATTTGATAGAGAGATCTATTTGTTTGAGATAGATTAAACCATACATTCATTTCATAATTAGCAACGAGTTTTAGCTTTGCACTAGAAAAATCTTTTTGCCAAGCAGGACCTAGTTGAAACTGCAAATTAGTTACTACTCTAAAATCATCTAAATGTGCACTTTCAACTCTGTTTGAATTTACATTATCATATGCTCTCATCCAAGTGTCATAGTTACCAAAAATTGTTGCAATAGTAGACTTTCCTTTCCATGAAAAGCCTTTTTTCATAGTCCAATCAAAATCGAGTCCTGTTTTAATGCCAGCGCCTTTAAAATGCCAAGAGGGGATGATTACTCTCATATTTGAGCTACTATCAAAAAATCTAGTCTCCCAATCTCTTTTTATCCAAACTCCACTAAGACCTGATAAAAAAGAGATCTTTATATTTTCAGAGGTTTGAAAAAGTCTCTCTAGAAGAAGATTAGCAAAGTCTGCCGAAATCTTAACTCTACTAGTAGCTTTTGTAAGAGTAAAACTGCTAGGTAGCTGAAACGTTGAAGACATCTGCTTGTTTTCAGCATTTAAAATCTCTTGAGAGTCATTAGGAGAGATCCTGCCATAGTTTCCATCGATGGTCCATTTATCAAAGTCCATTTGATATTTAAAGCCTACTCTAAATCCTAACTGCCAAGAATACGTTGCTTTTTTTACATCGCCTCCTATTCCTGTTGGAGCTGAAGATGCTATTTGATTATCATAGACGTAGTCTAAACCATCTTCAAAAGTTTTCCAAAAAAGAAGATCTGAATATAAAGATACTTTTTTTTGTTTTTCCTCTACAAAATTCGATGAGATGTTACCATAAGAAAATAAAAACAGTGGAAATAAAGTGAAATAAAAAGCTAGTTTTTTCATAATGTCTCCTTAAGGCTTATTTATTATAAAAATTAATTTTTTTACAAGGCTTATGTATCAAAAAGTTTTATTTTACTTAAAAAAACATGAAAATTTTCCATATATTATTATTTTATATGCGCTTTTAATAATAATTAGCCCTGCTATTTTTAAGATTTTAGATCACAAATTTCAGAAAATATTTTCATTGAATAGATATATAAATATTATTGATTTTTTTTATTTAGGAATTTTCTCTTTTTGGTATTTAAAAAAAGATAAACTGAAAATAAAATTTTCAAAAAACTTAATCTTATTAATTGCATATTTATTATTAGCAAGATTATCAATCCTATTTTCAATAGGGGAGATCCATCATAGAGCCTACTACGATCTTTTTAGAGCGTCATTATTGATTTTTGTATTGATTGGTTTTTTTACAGATACTTTTCAAAAACATAAAAAAATTGTTATCAAGACAATACTCACTCTGTTTTTTACATTTGCTCTTTTTCAAACAATCATCGCCATACTTCAATTTGTTTTACAAAAACCTCTTGGTTTTACTTTTTTGAACGAGCCTTTTTTTTTCCATAATTTAGGAGGTTCTTGTAAAATTAGTATAGCTGAAAATGCTCAATTTTTTTTAAAGTATTTGCCTTCTCAAAATAATTTATTTTTAAGAGCTCATGGAACGTTTATTCATCCAAATGTTTTATCCGGGTTTTTAAATGTCTCCTCTCTTTTAACTTTGTATTTTATTCATAAAAGTAAAAATAAGATTTTTAGCTTGTTTTTACTTTTACAAGTGATAGCTTTGATATTAACTTTTTCAAGAGCAGGGCTCGCTAGCTTTGTTATCTCATCTTTTTGCTTTTTTATTCTCATGCTTTATAAAAAATATAGAGTAAAAAAAATGTTTTTGTACTTTTTAGTTATCATTCTATCTCTTGGAGTTTTTGGATCAAAACAGCTGCTCGAGAGAGGTTTTTTAGGTTCTTACTTTCAATCTAAAGACGCAGCTACTATGAATAAACAAGGTGATCAAACAAGAGAGTCTTTAAAAAATGCATCTATTAATATGATAAAAACACACCCTTATTTTGGAGTGGGTTTTAGAAACTTTTTAATTAAAAGAAATGAGTATTCTCACGTGGGTGTTCAAAGAGCGTATGTTCACAATATCTACCTTTTAATAGCAGCAGAGAGTGGTTTAATTTCTTTATTAATTTTTCTAATGCTTATCTTTTTTACAATTTATGAGGCTTTTAGATACTCTCTTAAACCTATTTCAATAACGACTGTTTGTATAATTTTAAGTTTTTTGCTTATAGGGTTTTTTGATCACTATCCTATTTCTTCAAACTTTGGAAGGATGGTTCTCTTTAGTTTAATCTGCTTTTTGAATTATTTTAATGAGCTTAGTAAACCTCTTTCATATTCTCAAAAAGCTTTTCTTTATCAATAACAGCTATTTTGGAATCGTTATCATTTTCGCCGTAGGATAGATAAATAATATCTTTATCATTTTCTTTTTTTATAACAAAGCCTGTAGGAAAATATACTCTTGTTTTTTTTGAGCTATTTAAAACTATTGGAAATGAAGAGACTTTTCTTACTTTATATGGTGCTTTTAAATCAAATGTATATGCTCCCATAACATAGGTCTTGCTTTTTTTGCTTTTTCCAAAAGAGCTATGAAAAAAAGCTAGATACTCTCCATCTACAACTTTTGCAGGAGTGCCGCCTCTTGGAGTTCCCCATTTCCAGAAAAATCTAGAAAAGCCCATATTTGGAAAAATAAGATGTTTTAATGAGTTTTCCTTTAGATCATCTAGTTGCATAATTTTATGGGGCATTAGCTTATATGCTAAAAGAAGGCTATCTTGAGCTATTATTGGAACCCAGTTTTTTTCAACGGTTTTTAGGTGCTGATCTAAAACTGTTTTATAATCTATGATAAAATTTTTTAAATTTATTTTCGCAAGATGCATTGCTCTTGCAAAATGCTCAATTGGAAGAATATCGTTATAGAGCAGGAAATAATCGTCTTTAAATTTAAAAATTCTAGGGTCTTCAGCGCTGCTAGTTTGAACATCGATTTTTTTGAAATGGCCGACCTCTTCAAAGTTTTTATCTAAGAAAGTAATGCCAATGTAGCTAGATTTATCTTCATTTACTCTAAATGCTAAAATATAGTTATCAAAATACTCTTCTATAGAGACATTTAACGGGTTTTTAACATTTTTAATCTTTATCTCTTTTATCTCTTTTATAATACCGATCTTATCAGCTTTTGAAACATTTTTTAATTTTTTGTCACTTGAGAAGAAAAAGTGAGCTATTAAAAAAGCAAAAAGGGCTATCGATATGTAGAAAATTATTTTTTTCATAAAAAGTCTCATTTTAATTTTTTCTATCTATTGTAGATGAAAAGTTTTATTTTGTTAAAAAAGAAAATAAAGTAATTTGGAATTAAAGAAAAATATTTAGGGATTTTTTTATGAATTTATACCTTATGCAACACGGCCAAGCTAATCTAAAAGAGATAGATATTGAAGAATCTCTTTCTGAAAAAGGAAAAGAGAGTATTAAAAATTCAGCTATTGGATTAACAAAAATACCAATTAGCTTCGATGTTATTATTTGTAGCCCAAAAAAAAGATCAAAACAAACAGCTCAAATTATAGCTGATGTTTTTAACTTTCCTAAAGAGAAAATAATAGAGACTGAAAAAGTAATGCCTCATAGCCCCGCTGAAGAGACTCTAGACTTTATTGCTGAGTATGAAAGAGTTTTTATAGCAGGACACTTGCCTTCTATTAAAGAGATAATATCTTATCTTTTATATCCAACTTCTAGCTTAAATGTAGATATTCAAAATGGGGGATGTACAAAGCTGGATATCGAAAAAGATAGAAATATTCTAAAATGGCATTTAACTCCTAATATCTTAAAAAGGATGATCTAAAAATCTAATCTGAAGCCTAAATGGACTTCATTTGTAATTCTTTGATGTGTAGAAAAGCTAGCTATATATGATAAATTTAAAAGAGAACAATTTTTGAATCTATAATCTAAAGCTCCTTTTAATTTTACGCAGTTTTTGGGATTGGTTTGAATTGTATGATCTCTTTTTTCTGATAACATCATTCTTGTAGATGTGAAAAATATTTTTTCTTTTAATAAGTCTCTAATATAAGTTATCTCAAATTGAGGGATGAATTCAGCTGAATTTACCAAATATCTATATGAACAATTTGTAGAAACTAAAGCTTCTAAAATATTATTTGTTGATGAACTTATATGAAATCTAGATGCTCTATCGAATTTTTCTGTATAAGAATCTATATAATTATAAAAGTATCGAAGAGCCAAGTTAGGAAGAAATATAAATTTTTTATATTTTAAGATTTTAGCTGCTCTAGTTTGAAAAGAAAGTCCATATCCCTTTGGTTTTGCTTCATTTATTTTAATATTATTGCTAAGCCTTGCTTTTCTTATGTCTGAATAAGTTGAACTAATTTCAGATTCAATAAAAAATCTTTCGAAAATTTTTTGAACATAGAGCGATAGTGTATAATTATTGCAAGTAGCTCTTAATTTATTATTAGAAGTATCGCTCCATCCTCTAAGATAATTAAAAAAACCTCCTATAATAAGATCTGTTTGATTCCAATAATCTAATCCAGCAACAACTCCGGATAATGAAAAGGGGGATGCTAAAGTATAATTACTTGTTTTATAGTGAC
>JAAKFN010000123.1 GCA_011065045.1 Candidatus Anoxychlamydiales bacterium | reverse complement strand
ATCGTATGAGCTTATTTTTAATTTAAATATGGAAAAAATAAATGCTAAATATATCTTCGAATCTTTAGTAGATGCTTGGGAGAAAAAGATAAAAACGATATATTACATAAGAACGATCCAAAAAGACGGATCGACTGCTGAAAAAAATGAATGTGTATCTTGCGCAAACTAAGAGGTTTTTTAAAAAAAAATTATGAAAGCTAAAAAACTATTTAATCCAGAAGGAATAGATTCAATTAACGAGAGAAAAATAATTGGAGGAAACACCACAAATATTTTTAACTTAAACAACGTAAAATACTCTTGGGCCAGCAAACTCTATCGCTTAATGATGGAAAACTTTTGGATACCTGAAAAAGTAGATTTAACATCTGACATAAATGATTACAAAAATTTAACTTTAGACGAAAAAAAAGCGTTTGATGGCATTTTAAGTTTTCTAATCTTTTTAGATAGCATTCAAACAAACAACGTTCCTCACATCTCAGATTATATAACTTCTCCTGAGATAAATTTAATTTTAGCAATTCAAACATATCAAGAAGCTATTCACTCTCAATCTTATCAATATCTGATTGAAACTATCCTGCCCAAAGAGACAAGAAATTACATTTATGATTTTTGGAGAGATGATAAAGTGCTATTTGAAAGAAACAAGTACATTGCTCAAATCTTTCAAAACTTTTTAGATAAGCCCTCAATCGATAATTTTAAAAGAGCTTTAATTGCTAACTATTTATTAGAAGGACTCTATTTTTACAATGGCTTTAATTTCTTCTACAACCTAGCATCTCGCCACAAAATGCCGGGAACTGCTGATATCATAAGATACATCAACAGAGATGAACTCCTGCATGTTGTAATCTTTAAAAGAATTATCCCAGAGATTATAGAAGATAAAGATACTCCTTGGATTCATGAGATGTTTCAAACAGCTGTAAAACAAGAAATTGATTGGACAAATCACATAATCGGCAACAACATTTTAGGTATATCTGCAGATGCTACAGATAAATACACAAAGTATTTAGCAAACTCTCTTCTTCAAAGAATTAATTTAGCTCACCTCTATCCTGGATATACAAAAAATCCATATGAGCATTTAGAGAAAATAGCAGATACTGAAGGCAAAGGTGATATTAAGGCTAACTTTTTTGAGTCTACAGTCACCTCTTATAATCAATCATCAGCTATTGAAGGCTGGGAAGACTTTTAAGTCTTTAATTTTAAGCGATTTACATAAAAAGAATATTTTTAAAATCAAGAATTGCATTGATTATCAATAACTTACATCTTTAGTGACAATTAATTAATGAAACAAGCCTCACTTACAATAAAATAAGTTATAAAAACGAGAAATACAATTAAATAGTTATTGAAGTTAATTAAAATATTCATTACAATATAGATTAAATTAAATATAATAATATAAACAAAAGAGGTTAATATGCTTTCACTATTAAAAAGTTTTGTAACTAATAATATTGAAGCTTCTAAACCAAACAATGAGGTTGTTACTACATTAGAAGATTCAGAAATTCAAACAATTATTTTTGGCATATTTTTTAGTGAATCTCCTTTAGAATCACTGAAAAAACTAAAAAAGCCAACAATCACTGTTACTGATTATATAAAAATAGAAATTCTCTTAAATGAAGCATTAAGATTACAACAAATTGCAAGAAGTTCAATATCAAAATAAAAAGTCTATCGAATATTTTATAAATCAATAAACTTAGCAGCTTTTCTATCTAAAATATAAAATAGATTATCTTGAGCTTTTACATGAAACGCCGGAAGCGATCTATCTTTATCTAAAAGTATCTTTTTTATGATGCTAGCTTTATTCTCGCCTAAGCTTAAAAATATAACATTTTTAGCTAAATTTATAAGAGGATAACTAAAAGAGACCCTATCAAAATCCTCATCTTTTTTTGAGGCTAAAACAATAAGTTTTTCTTCTTCTTTTAAAGTGCCTGAATTTGGAAATAAAGAGGCCGTATGGCCGTCTTCTCCTATTCCTAATAGAATAAGATCAAAAGATGGTTTTTCAACGTGTAAAAAGCTTTTAATGTCTAACTCGTACTCTTTTATAGCATCTAATATATCGATATCTTTGCTTATGTAATGAACATTCTCTTTTTTCAGATTTAGAGGTTTTGTTAAGTGTTTTTCTATTTTGTAAATATTACTTTTTTCATCTAAGTTAGATACCATTCTCTCATCTACAAAAAATATGTGAATTTTATCCCAATCTAAATGCTTTTGTTTAGATAAGTTTTGATAAAAAGATAGAGGCGTTGATCCGCCAGATAGAGCTATGTATGCTTTGTTATTCTTTTCAACAGCCTCAAAAGTTATTTGAGTGAAAAGATCAATTAAATAAAAGTTCATCTCTTCTAGATCATCAAACATTTTTATGGTGCGCATTTAAAAAATTCTCCAAGCTCTTTTATCTTTTTTTATAAAATCATCAGCTTCTTTTGGGCCCCTACATCCAGCTTTATACTTGCAAAGTGTTTTTTTCTTCTCCCATGCTTTTATAATCGGATCTACAATTGACCACATAGTCTCTATTCCATCTTGGCGAGCAAATAAAGAGAGATCAGATTTCATAGCATCTATTAAAACTCTTTCATAAGCGAGAGGTGTATCTACTTTAAAAACACTTTTGTAATCAAAGACCATATCTACTGGATATGGAATGTTATCCATACCAGGGAATTTTACATTAAAATTTAAAGAAACTTTTTGAGTTGGATAGATGCTAAATACTATCGTATTAGCATCTAAATCTTTGCATTTATGTCCAAGAAGTCTCAGTGGTGGGTATTTGAACTGAATAGCAATCTCTGTGCATCTTTTTTTTAGTCTTTTACCTGTTCTTATGTAAAAAGGAACACCTGCCCATCTCCAATTATCAATAAAAAATTTAGCAGCAATGTATGTTGGAACTTTAGAGTCTTTTGCTACTCCTTTTTCATCTAGGTAACCAGCTACCTTTTTATCATTTACTTCTCCCGCTTCGTATTGTCCCATAACAACTAAATCATCTATCTTTTTCTCATCAAAAGCTTGAATAGAATTAAAAACTTTTTGCCTTTCATTTCTGATAGATTCTTGAGAGAAATTAGCGGGTGGTTCCATAGCGATTAAAGCGATAAGCTGCAGGATATGATTTTGAACAAAATCTCTAATAACAGTTGCATTTTCATAAAAATCAGCTCTATTTTCAATACCCAAATCTTCAGCAACTGTAATTTGAATATTATCTATGTAGTTTCTATTCCAAAGTGGTTCAAAAAGCACATTTCCAAATCTAAAGAAAAATACATTTTGAACAGTCTCTTTTCCTAGATAATGATCTATTCTATAGATTTGATTTTCATCAAAAGCTTCTAAGAGTTTTAAATTTAAAGCGTGCGCTGATTTTCTATCATGACCAAACGGTTTTTCTACAATTATCTTAGCGCCTTTTCTTCTTCTACAAAGCTCCTTATCAGATAGGTTATGTACAATCGTTGGAAACAAAAAAGGAGGAACCGCTAAATAATACATCAAATTATAAGCTGGATCATCTTTTGTAATTTCAGTGATTCTTTTACATAGATTTGAGTAATTTTCAGCTTTTTTAAGATCTGCTGTTTCAAATAAAAGATGTTCTTGAAATTTCAGATAAATTTTTTCATCAAATTGCTCTTTTATATTTTCTTGAAGCCAGATTTTTGCTTGTTTTCTATATTCATCTGTTGACATTTCAGGCAGGCCAAACCCTAAAATAGTAAAGTCTTCAATAAAGCCTTTTTTAAAGAGTAAAAAAAGAGTCGGAAGCAGCTTTTTTTGACAAAGATCACCAGCTCCTCCAAAAACTACCATCAAAAATTTAGAAGCTTTAAAAGTTTCTAACCCTGCCATGCAAGATTCAAATGTTTTATCATCGCTCATTTTTTAATCCTCTACGCTCTCAGTTCCATGTCCACCGAACTCATCTCTTAGTTTTGCTAAAATCTTATCTTGAAATGCATCTTTTTTGCGAGAGGAGAATCTTTCAAATAAGGAGCTAGCAATCGCTGGCGTAGATACTTCTAAATCAATCGCTTCTTTAAGAGTCCATCTCCCCTCCCCTGAATCTTTAACAAAAGCTTTTATATCAGTAAGTTTTTGATCTTTTTCAAAAACGTTTTCTAAAAGATCGAGTAGCCACGACCTTACAACAGATGAACTTTTCCAAAGTTTAGATATTTTATGTAAATCTAAATCAAACTCTTTTTTCTCTTTTAACATTTCAAACCCTTCAGCATATGCTTGCATAAGACCATATTCTATCCCATTGTGAATCATCTTTACATAATGACCAGAACCTGCTTTTCCCATGTAGTTATAGCCATCTTTAATAGTGAGAGTTTTTAATATCGGTTCTATGTAGTTAAATGATTTTTCATCTCCACCTACCATTAAGCAGTAACCTTCTTTTAAACCCCAAATACCACCGCTTGTTCCAATATCTAAAAAATTAATATTTTTTTTCTTAAGGTTTTCAAAATGTTTTATCGACTCTTTATAAAATGAGTTTCCCCCATCTATTAAAATATCATCTTTAGATAAAGCATTAGAGATGTTTTCAATAGTCTTATCAGTAATTTCTCCAGAGGGAACCATCATCCAGATAACTCTTGGAGGTTTTAGTTTAGATATTAACTCTTGAATAGATGAAGCTACTATCATCCCCTCTTTTTCTGCTAATTTCAAAGCTTCTTCATTTAAATCAAAACCTGTAACTTCATGATGATTAAGTAATCTTTTCACCATGTTAAGTCCCATTTTACCAAGACCTACAAATCCAATTTGCATATTATTTTCCCTGTTTTTCTCTTAATACTGTAATAACAAAAAATAGAATAAAATTAAATTCTTATT
>JAAKFN010000122.1 GCA_011065045.1 Candidatus Anoxychlamydiales bacterium | reverse complement strand
TAGCTATTTTTATGCTTCTTCCAATAATCTTTAAAAAATTAAAAAATAAAATATGTTAGATTCAAATTTCAGAGCTCCTTATCAAAAAGTTTTAATAAACCCAATATTAAAACTAAAATTTATTCAAAAAATTGATCCAAATTTAGTCACTCTACTCTCTACTTTTTTTGGAGTTTTTTCATTTTTTTTAATAATTTTAAATCAAAAATATTTAGCTATTTTTACCCTTTTAATTTCAGGGTATTTAGATACTCTAGATGGCTCTATTGCAAGAATATCTAAAAAAAAATCAAGTATAGGCGCTGTTTTAGATATTTTCTCTGATAGAGTTGTAGAGATGCTAATAATAGTTGCACTTTTTTTAGTAGATCCAATAGAGAGATCTTTCTTGTCTATTTTAATGATCTCTAGCTCTTATCTTTGCATTACCTCTTTTTTAGTAGTTGGTATCTTTTTTCAAAACTCAGGCGAAAAAAGCTTTTACTATTCAGTTGGAATGATAGAGAGAACAGAAGCTTTTATATTTTTTATATCAATGATCGTATTTTATAAATATTTCAAAATACTAGCTCTAACGTTTTCTGTTTTAGTTTTTTTAACAGCTTTTATTAGAGTTTTTGAATTTCTAAAATTTTATAAACAAGTAAAAGAAAAAGCTTAAAAAAAAGATAATTACTTATTGTTTTTTTTACCCAAATATAGATTTTTTTATGCTCATACATTTAGCTTTGCATGCACTAGGTGTTAAATTTTTACAACTAATGGCAATGTTTTTAGACCAAGAGTAAATCATCTGCGCCCCCCAGGCAGTTTTTATTAAATAAGGTTCACGTTTGCCATCTGGAGTAATTGAATATACACTAGTTAAATCATAACAATAAGGCTCTGTTTTATTCCACATATAAAACCCTCTTGTTTTTACAAACTCTGTTTTTAAAGCATTATTGACACCGCTCATCTCAAGCTGAAACATCGGAAAAACATAGTATGCCAATAAAACAACAACTCCTATCAATGCTACGACAAAAGCAGTTCTTTTATATGAACGAGGTTTTGCAGAAACTTCAGATTCATTGCTTGTAGCATCTAAAGGCTGCCTAACTAACACTTCAACTTTAGGTAATTTAGGCTTACTCCTTACTGAAGAGCTCTTCTTTTGAGAAGAGAGCGAGCCCCCAATAGCAGATTTATATAGCTTCATTGATGTGTTATATGAAAGTTCAGAAGATTTTTTATTTGCTTCTTGAATTAATCCTTCATATTGAGTTGAAAATCTTTTAAATAATACTTTAGTAAAAGCTCCCATGCCAGAAGCTACATCTATAAATACCATACTCAATTTACCTAAAGCTTCTTGCTTATCTTTTGCAGTTGGCTTTTTATTAGGCTTTCTATCACTTGTGTTTTTATCAAAAATAGATCTTTGAGATCTTTCATATAGCTTTTCTTGAAATTCATTAGAGTACTCTCTTGCAAGAGGATCTACCTCATCAAATAAACCTTCATGAACACTAAAAGTCCTCTTAAAAAACACAGATGAAACCGCTCTAACTTTAGAAAACCCATCTACAAATAAAAGATTGAGCCCTCCTACTTTTTGCTTTATATCCGCTGGAAACTCATTTTTTTTATAATGAGCTCTAGTTGCTGCAACTGGCATTTCTTCACCTAAAAGTAAATTTTTATTTTACATATCTTTGCTCTCAGGTGAAATTAAAATCAATAGAAAATTAAAATATTTTTTTGAATATTTTTGAAATGGGAATTAAACAAAAAAAAAATTCAGGAATTTAAACTTACTTTTTTTCGCTCTAAATCAACTGTGCTACTTTTTTCTGATGTCTCACTTTTAGAGCCTTTTATCTTTAAAATAGCATACGCTATTAAACCAATTGCACTTGTTACTATTGTCCCGCCTATTACAGGCAAGCTTGCACCTAAAAACGCAGCTCCAATATCAGCTAACAAAAGACCTGTAACTATTAAAATAGGCATAGCAAACTTTTTTACTTTTTCAATAAGCGTACTTTTTGAAATATTGTCAAAACTACTTGGAACCTTTGAAGATGCACCAGTACTCTCTACCCCTGTAACAGCTGCCATAGATTTACCTTTAAGCTTTAAATTTTTATATACTAGCATTTTAGCACAAACAACGATATAAGCACAGAAAACATGAGAATAATTATAATTAAAATTTTAATTCTTAAATTAATTAATATAGAAGATATTTTTTTCTTTTCTCTTTAAAATCTTTAACTTTATCTTCTTGAAACTGAATCATCTTCCAAGCTGGGAATTTTTCATTTACTAAAAAGTTATAAATATCTTTATTTCCATTGACTAAACAAAAAGTTTTAATCTTTGCTTCACTTTGAGATTTTAGCTTTTCTTTTACTTTTTCAGGATATAAAGATTTTAGCATTCCAATTATTAGATATTGAACAGCTAAAGGCCTATATTTTATTTTGTTAGTTACTATAATTTTTATCCCCTGACAATCCTTATTTCTATAGGCTCCATAAAATGGTTTGAAATAAAAAGGAATAAATTTAACCCCAGAGAGTTTTTGTTTATTTAAATGATCAGCTAAAATATTTGCATCTATCCAGGGAGCTCCAACAATTTTAAAAGGAAGAGTATACCCAATTCCAATACTTACGATTTCTAGCTCTCCTAAAATCCCAGTTGTTGCACTAAAAAGAGCAGAGTCAGGCTCAGGTATATTTGGAGAAGTTGGGATCCAACTAAGACCCGTATCTTCAAATGACATCTCTCTTTTCCATCCCTTCATAGCCACTACTTCAAGATCACATTTGATTTTGTATTCACTATTAAAAAATTTTGAGAGCTCCCCTATTGTCATACCATGACAATAAGGAACATTAATATAACCTAAAAAAGATCTATATTTTTCATCAAGCATTGGGCCATCTGTAATAATCCCATTTATAGGATTTGGTCTATCTAAAACTATGACTTTGATGTTTTTTTTAGCAGCCTCTTCCATCACATAATATAGAGTAGTCGCGTAGGTATAAGATCTACATCCTATCTCTTGTATATCATAAATAATAACATCTATATCTTTTAGCATTTGCTCACTTGGTCTTTTGTGAGAGCCATGAAGAGATACTACTTCAATATTTTTAGACTTTGTATTATTTACTTTTTCTCCAGCAAGATTTTGTCCATTTAAGCCATGCTCTGGAGAAAATAGTTTTATTATTTTAAATTTTTTAGCGTTCTCTTTAAAAATTTCTAGAGTAGGCTTTAAGTTTTTATCTACACTTGTATGATTGATTAGAAGAGCTACTTTTTTATTATCAAGAATAGTTGATTTTCCATCTTTAAAAAATAGATCTATTCCAAGCTCTACCTTTGGCTCTGCAAATAGAGATGGAATACTAAATAAAAAAATTAAAGCTATTTTTTTGAACATTTTTTGCCTTTTATTTTTTTTAATTTTTCAATAAATATATTATATTTTTTTAATTGCTTTTCTTTGGTAGACCAGTTTTTGATATTTATAAGATTTATTTTCTGACTACAAGCTACAAGTATCGCTTGTTCCAAAGATTGTTTGTCATCCCAATAATAGTATGCAGCTAATCTATCTTTAACACAATCTGTAGGAGTTAATAATTTTATTGACCCAAAAGAAGTTTTTAATGTTTGGAATTTTTTTATTAATTGATCTCCAATAGCAACTGGAGAAGAAACAAATTCAATAAAATAAATACATTTTTTATTTTTAAAGAAATTTCCTTCTTTTTTAAATCCCAATTCTTTTAGAGGTTTTTCTAACTTTGATATTTCTTCATAAATTACATAATCCAAATCATAAGATTGATACTTATTTTTTGTATAAATTGCTACGCAAGCGCCTCCCACTAAAATCGATTCAATATTATATTCTTGTAACTTTTTTCTTATAATAGCTGCTAAGCTTTTAGGGGTTACTTTTTTCCAATTAATCTGCTTCATAGGGGTTTATTTCTTTTTCTAGGTCTTTTTCTAATAATTGGTTCATAATATCTATTTTTTATCTTAATAGGAAGACTATCATAAGCTTTTTGTAAAAATATTTTTATTTCATTCAAAAAAGGATACCTAGGATTAAATTCGTATATCCTTATTTTTCCATATAAAAAGCTAACTAAAATCTGAGCATTTTCAAGTTTATCTAAAGTTTTTTGAAATCCATAAATAGGCCCTTGAAATCTCTTTCTTAGCTCTGATGGATAACACTTTTTATTAACTAAAATAAAAAAAAGTATTTTCTCAGTATTTTTATTACCAAATAAACCCTCGAACATATCTACCACCTTTTTTGGTAATACTACCAAAAAAGGTGGTAGACGTAAACAGAAAAAATAAAATTTATATTTTCATATTGTGGTAGACAGCATCTACATCATCTATATTTTCTAGAAATTCAATGAGTTTTATATTGGAGTCGATATCCTCATCAGAACACTCCATAAAAGTTTTAGGAATCATCTCTAAAGAGGTCTCTAGTTTAATATCCAAACCATTTTTAATTTTATGAAGATCTTCTATAGCGCAAATTATTGTATAGTTTTCTTCATCAACTAAAAAATCTTCAGCTCCAAGATCAGTAGCTTTCATAAAAAGCTCATCTTCTTTAGCTAATTTTTTTTCTATTTTTAAAATACCTTTTCTTTGAAAATTAAAAGCAACAGCTCCAGGCGTAGCAACGTTTCCTCCACATTTATTCGTAGCAATTCTAATATCTGAGGATATCCTATTTTTATTGTCTGTCATAATATCTACTATAAGACCCACTCCTCCAAAACCATATAGCTCATAGGACATCTCTAAATAATCTTTCTGATCTTTGGAAGCTGCTTTTTTTATGTTTCTATCGATTACATCATTTGGAAGATTTGCATCTTTAGCTTTTTGAATAGCAAGTTTTAGTTTAGCATTAGCTTTGGGATCTACTCCCCCTGTTTTTACAGCTGAGATGATCTCTTTTGCTATTCTAGAAAATACCTTTCCCTTT
>JAAKFN010000121.1 GCA_011065045.1 Candidatus Anoxychlamydiales bacterium | reverse complement strand
TTTTCTCAACTATTTTAAAATCTAATCTTTCAAAAATATCTATTATTTCATTTTCTGAAATTTTTGTTCCGAGTATCTTTTGAGCTCTTTGAACTCTTATTGATATTTTATTTTCTAAAAATTTATCTTTTTTAATATCGATTTTTCCTTTTAGGATTTTGCCATTAGCTATATCAGCAATAAGGGTAGCTAAATAATCGATAGCTATAGGGATCATATTAGGATCTACAGATTTTTCAAAACGAATAGAGCTTTGAGTTTTTAAATTTAAAAGTTTTGAAGTTTTTCTAACCGATGAGCTATCAAAATAAGCCGCTTCTAAAACTATTTTTTTTGTGCTATTAGTTACAGAAGAGTTTAGCCCTCCAATAACTCCGGCAATGGCAACTATTTTTTTACCATCTTTTATAACCAAAGAGTTTTTTGGTATTTTTCGATCTATTTCATCTAGAGAGGTAAAATCTATCTCTTCATCAATCGTTGTAGCTTTTAGCTCATGGTTTTCTAATTTATCAAAGTCAAAAGCATGCATAGGGTGGTTGAATTTTAACATTATGTAATTTGTTGCATCTACAACATTATTAATAGATCTAAAGCCACATGCTTCTAACTCACTTTTTAACCAATATGGAGAGGGGGCTATAGTTACGTTTTCTATAATTCTAGCAGCGTATCTTTTGCATCTTTGATCTTCAATTGTGACTTTTAGTAATTTTTCAATATCATCTTTAGATTCTTCTTTTAAGTTTAGTGCAGGCATTTTTATTTTTTGCTTGCTCAAGCAAGCGAGCTCTCTTGAAAGGCCGATTGCTGACATGAGATGACCCAAGTTTGGAGTGAGAGAAATTTCAAATATAGGGTCAGCTAAAATAGATAGATCTTTTCCAATTTCAAAATCTTTGTCTAGTTCTAAGATTCCATCTTTATCCTCTGATAATTTTAACTCAGAAGCGGAGCATAGCATTCCAAAAGATTCGACATCTCTTAATTTTGCTTCTTTTATTTTAAAAATATTTCCTTTTTCATCAGTGAGTGTAGCTCCAACTTTTGCAAAAGCTGTGATCAAATCTTTTCTACAGTTTTTAGCTCCGCAAACTACTTGAAAATCTTGATTTCCATCTGTAACTTTTGCAATTACTAAATTATCAGCTTTGGGATGTTTTTGGGTCTCTAGCACTTTTACAGAAAAAACATTTGTAAAAGAGGGGATTTCATTTTCAATTTTATCAACTTCTATACCAGCTGATGTGAAAAGGTGAGCTATATCTTTAGGATCTTGTTTGATATCTAAAAATTCTTTTAATAATGATAGGGTAACTTTCATAAGTATGAATTTAGTTATTTAATTATTTTATTTTATCTGAAACATCTTTTGTAGAAAAGATAAATTTGTGAGTATGTAAAAGACGATCTTTTAATAATTTTGATGAAATTATTCCATATCTAGTAGGGATATAGATTTATTTTTATAAACTTAAATCTTTGTTAACAAGAACTTATGATTTATGATAGGTATCATTTTAACTTTGGGCTAACAGATTTCTAAAATCACTTGACTGTAATTTTTAATTTGATATGCTAATTTCCCCAAAACATAAGGTTTATATATGTCAACACATGTAACTAGATTTAAAAATACTATTAAGGATATTTATCTAGAATATGCCTCATTAAAGAGGACTTCTAATAATTTAAAAAAAGACATTGCTCATAAAATAAAAGAAGATATAAAAGTGCATAGATGTAGCCTAGTTTGTTCAATTAGGCATTCGCCTTTAAATACATCTTCTCTAGATAAATATACCTTAGATTGGGTTAAAATTGATGATGATAAAGTATCTTTCATGTTGAGAGATGTAGAAATTAATTATAATGGTAGCTTAAAAGTCACAGAACACAAGTCTCTTGGAGGTTCTATTGCATCTCCAGGCGTGTTCACTTTAGTTAAGAGATATGAATTAGCTAATGCAAAAAAAACACAAAATATATTTTATAAAGTTGCGAATAAAGTTCAATTAATTGCGTTCACTTCACTATTCATTTCTTCAGCAATTTTTTTATTTTCAATTTCCAATGGAACTATAGATAAAACTAGTGGTTATATCAGTCTTTTTTCTTTAGTTCCTTCTGTAGCTGCTTCTCTTATAATAAACTAAGATTTATGAAATGCTCTTGTTACACAGGATCATCGCCTCCCTTATGAAAGGGATGGCATTTAAATATTCTCTTGATAGTTAAAAAAAACGCTTTTATACTAGAGTACTTTTTAAATGTCCCTATGGCATATTCAGAGCATGTTGGGTTAAATCTACACCTTGATCTGATATGAGGGCGAACAATCAACTGATAGGTACGTATGAGAAATATAAAAATCTTTTTCATGAGTGTTTTATTTCTTTTTTCTACTATAGTATATGCTTTAGACGAGGTTAATATGAATCAAAATAATTTTCAAAATTTTTTAGATGATTTTATATCTAAAGTTGAACTTAAAGAAGAACAATTAAATAGAGCTGTATGGATATTAGAAACGACTGGTTCAAAAGATGCTGCATCATTAGTTGGATCATTGAGCGCTGAGTTAAAAATTTTATTTAGTGATAAAGATATTTATGAAAAGATAGTTTCTTTTAATAAAGAAGAAGAGATAGATCCTCTATTAAAAAGACAGATCCATATTCTAATAAATGCATTCAAAGGAAATATGCTTCCAAAAGAGATTTTAAATGAAATATCTACAAAAGAGGCTGTTTTAAATCAAATATATGCAAATTTTAGAGCAAAAATTGATGGAAAAGTTTATTCAGAAAACGCCCTTAGAGACATTTTAAAAGAAGAAAAGGATGTTGATCTTAGAAAAAAAGCTTGGGAAGCGTCTAAAATAGTTGGAATAGAGCTAGCTCCTAAAATAGTAGAGCTTGCCCATCTTCGAAATAAAGCAGCGAATTCCCTTGGATATGAAAACTATTTTGATATGATGCTAGATTTATCTGACATTAATAAAACAAAACTTATTAGAACTTTTGATGATTTAAAAAATAAAACAGATGAGTCATTTAGTAAAATACTTCTGCATGTAAATGAAACTCTCTCAAATGAATTTAAAGTATCTTTAGATGAGATTGGTCCTTGGGCGTATAAAGATCCTTTTTGCCAAATGGACCCAATTGAGACTTCAAAATTAAATGAGCTTTTTCAAGATAAAGATCTTTTAAAAATATCTAAATCTTTTTATGAGCAAATGGGTTTTAAAGTTGATGATTTAATAGATAGTAGTGATCTCTATGAAAGAGATGGTAAAAATCAGCATGCTTTTTGCATAAGTGTAAACAGAAAAAAAGATGTCAGAACTTTAAATAACATAAAACCCAATGTGCAGCGGATGGAGACTCTTTTACATGAGTTTGGGCATGGCGTTTATGATTTAGAGATTGATGAAAAACTATCTTGGCTCTTAAGAGAGCCCCCCCATATTTTGACTACAGAAGCTATTGCTCTTTTGATGGGGAGACAAACCTATACAAAAGAATTTTTAAGAGATTTTTTAGATGTTAAAGATGAAAAAATCCTTAATGAAGTTGAAAACGGTCTGAAAAGAAGACAGCTATTTTTTTCAAGATCAGCTTTTATGATAACAGAGTTTGAAGCAAAAATGTATGATAATCCAAATCAAGATTTAAACACTCTTTGGTGGGATCTTTATGAAAAATACTACAATAGTCCAAGACCTAAAGGTAGAGAAGATAAAGCTGATTGGGCTGCTAAATACCATATAGGCTTAGCTCCAGTGTACTATTATAGTTATCTACTAGGAGAGGTTTTTGCATCTACTTTGCAAAAACAGCTACTAGATGTAGCCAAAGATGACAATATCTGGAAAAAAGATGCTGCTATCTTTTTAAAAGATAAGATGTTTTCACATGGAAGCAAGTATAGATGGGATTTGTTAATTGAAAATGTTTTAGATAGTCCTTTTTCAATAGATGATTGGGTTGATGAGTGCTCTAAGTAACTTAAGTATTATCCATCTTGTGTCAAAAACCTTGCTTTTTGTCACAAGATATAAAGCTTCTCTAGTATAAAACTTGTCACAAGATGTCATAAGATTCTTTAAACCTATAATTTTCTATATTTTAAAAGCTCATATATCTTGTGAATTTTTTATCTTTTCTATATATTTTTAATATCTTTAGCGGAAGTGGTGGAACTGGTAGACACGCTACCTTGAGGTGGTAGTGGGAGAAATCCTTTGGGGGTTCGAGTCCCCCCTTTCGCATATTTTCTATAATACATTCTTATCAAAGCTAAATTTTTATCTTTTTCTCGCATCATAAGATGCTTTAACTGAATTAGATATGGAGGATATTTTGGTATTAGCTCTATTTTAGAGCTAATTAAGGGTTGATTTAGATTTAAAATAGAGCTAATATTAGGTTATATTAGATTTTTTTGAGGGACAAATGAAAAAAATACTAAAAAATATTATAGCTGAGTTTTATAAAGATGATTTGCCTGATGGTTTTAATAGAAGTATTGAAATACCAAAACTACCACAAAATATTCGAAAAGCTATTGTTTTTATTGGAATGAGAAGGGTTGGCAAAACTTATTTGATGTATCAACATATGAAAGATGCTCTATCTAAGGGTTTAGATAAAAAAAAGCTTTTGTATATCAATTTTGAAGATGATCGTCTGCAAGCTTTTTCAACTAAGGATTTTCAAACGATATTGGATGTGTATTTTGAGATGTATCCAGAATATATAAATTCTAAAGATTTAATTTTTTATTTTGATGAAATTCAAAATATTGATGGATGGGAAAAATTTATTCGTCGTTTGCTAGACAAAGAAAAAATGAATATTTTTATTACAGGTTCCTCTTCTAAATTACTTAGTGTTGAAATTGCAACATCCCTTAGAGGAAGGTGTTTAGTAAATGAAGTTTTTCCTTTAGGATTTCAAGAATATCTCAATTTTATAGGTATTTATGATTTTAAAAATATAACTAGTAAAGAAAAAGCAGTTATCAGACATCATTTTGAAAATTATTTAAAAAAAG
>JAAKFN010000120.1 GCA_011065045.1 Candidatus Anoxychlamydiales bacterium | reverse complement strand
AGGATTTTTAGATAGATAATCAAAGGATTTATCCAAACTATCTAAGATAATAAAATCATTACCATTAGAGTTATACTTGAAAAAATTTATCATCTACTCTAGATCTTTAAAAGAGCCTATAACCTTATCAATAAGACCAAATGCTTTCGCCTCAATAGGACTCATCCAATTATCTCTATCAATCGCTTTTTCTATATCTTTAGGGTCTTTTCCCGTTGCATCTGCATATATAGTTACAATCATTTCTCTTGTTTTTAACATCTCTTTTGCTTGGATATCTAAATCAGTAGCTTGGCCTCTTATCACTCCAGAAATCAAAGGCTGGTGGATCATAATCCTAGAATTTGCAGTAGCAAATCTCTTTCCTTTATCAGCTACTAAAGATAAGAGTGATCCCATGGAAGCGGCGAGGCCTGTTACTAGAGTATAAACCGGGCATGTAAGTAGTTTGATATTATCCCAAATAGCAAAACCAGAATCTACAGCGCCACCTGGTGAGTTAATAATAAAAAGTATAGGTTTTTTATCATCTAATGTCTCTAGGTACCAAAGTTTTCTGATAATATCTTTTGCTGAATCTTGATCTACAGCGTCAGATAGAAATATTCTTCTTCTATTTAAAATCGATTCTTCGATTTTATCATCTATAAATTTATTTTTATCATCTGTTGCCATTTTTATTAACTCCTCTTTATCTTAAATAATACAAATGTAAGCTTCTCTTTTCAAGAGATAAAATATATCAGCTAAAATAAATAAGATTAATAAAAAAAAAGATTGCAGTTTTAAAACTGCAATCATTTAATTTCTTAGGATTATTCGATTATTTTATCTTTAGGTTGTACTATTCTCTTTAGCCTGCGATAATTGGGTTTTTTTCGTCATGTTTTTCTTTTTTATAATTTTGTATAATGTTGTAAACGAAATGCACGCCTATTGAACCACCGCCTATACTACCTACTCCTATCAACCCATAATTATGAGTTAATATTCCCACAGCAAATAATGTGATTGCCAATACTGCTCCGAATACTTTAGGCTCATTATTAGCAATGACCTCTTTAGGCCCCCCTTTAGGGACTTTTCTAGGCTGAACTGGTGGTGTAGAATTTCCTGTACTTGTCATATAAAACCTCTTTTTTTTTATTATTTTTATTATTTTTTTTAAACAAATGCATTATATTTTTTTATAATTTCTTTTTAAGAGCATCGATGGCTACTTTTAATTCATTCATCTCACGAAAACATTCACTTATTTCTGCATCATTTTCAATGCTCTGTATAAAGTCTACTAACTCTATTTGCCTACCTGCTAAACTTTTAATTTCATCTGAAATTGCCTTTTTATTTTCTGCACTTAAAGCTTTTTCAGAAATTGATGTAATAGCTGAGCTCTTATCTTTAAGAGCTTCAATTTCAACGACATAAGAGTCATCATCATTAAAAGTTACTCGTTCTATCCTAGGACTAAAACTTACTCTTCTTACAGACATTTCCACCTCTTTATATTAACTAATTTATATATTTATAATTATATATTATAAAATATTTAGTTAATTAATATCAATAAAATTCTATTATATAAGATATTTTTACAAACACAGCAACGACTTAACTACAAACGGCTTACGCGAAAGCTGAAGTTTGACTCTAGCGTAAATAAAAGAGAACCAAGAACTTAGAATATATTATAAAACAAGCTCTGGGTACAAAATGAAATTATCCAAGAGGTTTTTTATCTCATTTTGATTTTCAGTTAAAACCGAGGGGTCAATATCTGATTTTGCTTTAGATGGTCCATTAGTTTTAGGGTTTATAGCTGCCTTTGAATTCTTTAAAACATCATATATGACATCTGCAACTCTTTTCATCTCGTTTTCTTTCATACCAAGAGTTGTGAGCGCTGGCGTTCCAAGCCTAATACCTGAGGTATACCAAGGTCCGTTTTGATCTTCAGGGATAGAATTTCTATTAACTGTAATACCAGAAGATCGAAGAGCTGTTTCAGCTTGTCTGCCAGTTAATTTAAAGCTAGAAAATACATCCATAACAATCAGGTGATTTTCCGTACCGTCAGTTAAGATTTTTATACCATTTTCCATAAGTTGATTAGCTAAAGCTTTTGCATTTTTTACTACTTGAGATGAATAGTCTTGAAAATCTTTTGTATTAGCTTCTTTAAAAGCTACAGCTTTCGCTGCCATTACATTTGGCATAGGACCACCTAATACAAGAGGACACCCTCTATCTATAGTCTCTTTATATTCATCTTTGCAAAGAATAAGCCCTCCTCTAGGACCACGAAGGGTTTTATGAGTCGTAGATGTTACAACATCTGCAAAAGGAATTGGATTGAAATCTTTCGTGAAAACTTTTCCAGCAACAAGGCCTGCAAAATGAGCCATATCCACCATTAATACAGCCCCTACAGTAGAAGCTATCTCTTTTAATTTAGCAAAATTTAATTTCCTAGAATACGCAGAGTAACCAGCTAGTAGTATTAAAGGTTTTACCTCTTTTACTTGAGTCTCTAACTTTTTATAATCTAAAAGATGGGTTTTTGGATCAACATCATAGGTATATGATCTCATGAATTTTGAAGATATATTGAGTCTATAGCCATGCGTTAAATGACCACCAGAGTTAAGAGACATCCCTAAGAGTTTTTGATTAACTAAAAGTTGACGTATTTTTTCATACTCTTCTTTTGTTAGCTCCATTGCATTTTTTTTAGAGAGTTTTTCAACTTCTTTATTTTGAACTTTTTGAACTAAAATAGACCAAAGAGCAACTAAGTTAGCGTCAGAACCTGAGTGGGGTTGTACGTATACATGATCTGCATTAAATAGTTTTTTAGCCTCATCAATAGCTAACTGCTCAATATTATCTACGTTTTCACAACCAGCATAAAACCTATGTTTTACATATCCTTCTGAATATTTATCAGTTAAAAGGTTACCCATAGAAAGCTGAGTTGCTAAAGATGAAAAATTCTCAGATGCTATTAATTTTAGATAGGCTCTTTGATCTTTTAGCTCTTTTAAAATATCCTCAGCTACTTGAGGATATACTTCATTTACACTATCTAAAGATGCAAAAAAAGCTATCGCTTTTTTACTTCTTTTTTCTTTTTTGACTTTTTCAAAATAATTGCTGAGATAATCCATAATCAAGATCCTTTTTTAATTAATTGAATAATATCAAATTTAATTTATATGAGCATTTGATTTTTTTTATTCTCTTTAGATATTTATTTTTATTTCCTTTTCCAGAGGGAAATAAAATGGTAGTTTTTGAGAGATTTGTGATTTTTTCATACCTCTTTCAGACAATTTTATAAAATTCTATATAAGACTATCTAATTTCAACATTATCTAAATACTGAGTAATATCAGGAAGTCCAACTTTTTTCTCTTGAAATTTTCCGTCTTTTTCAAAAATTAAAAGAGCAGGAACTCCTTTAATTTGATATATTTCAGATATTTCTTTTACATCAGAGATGTTTACTTTTAAAAATTTACCAAAAGATGCTTTCTCTATTGAATACTTATCAAAAATAGGACTAAGCATTTTGCAAGGCGGACAAGTAGCTGAATAACAATCAATAAAAACAGGCATTTTAGAAGATGCAATCTCCTTTTTTAACTGATCTATGGAAGTAATCTCAATAACTTTCGATCCTTCAACTTTTTCAGCAGGCATTTGCAATTGTTTAATCAAATTCATATATTTTTGAACATCACAAAGAGATTTATCATTAATTTCATCTTTAAAACAGATCATTTCAAAGTCACATGATACCCCATCTAATAATGGTTGATCTAAAACTCCAACACTATCTTTTATGATCTCACCATTTTTATCACTGCAAGTCCCGCTCATTTGCATAATATCTCCTTGCTCATTTTTATATGATAACTTTAAAACCTTAAAATAGTTATATCCCCTTTCTGAGCAAATTTGCATTGCTTTATTATAAGCAGCTGAAGCCGCTCCAACAAACACTGCAAATTGATCCATTTTCATGTTAACTGGCATAGCTTTTTGATCAGCAGATAAATTAAATGTTAAAAATGCAGCGATAATAAACAAAATCTTTTTCATATTTGACCTCTTTTTTTTTGACGTAAGAGGAAAGAATAATGCTTTTATAATTTTTATTCAATGAATATTGTTTTATTAATTATAGATTTAATAAAATATTTTATAATAATAAAAATTATTTTTTTAATGGTTATAAGTAAAAGCTTTTTTGATAAAAGCCGTTCTATCGCCTGCCTAAGAAAGTGAGAACATAACTAAATCGCATCAAAATACTTTTATTTCTTTCTCTAAAAAAGAAAAAATATTATTTGTATTTTCTTTTTCAATTCCTTTCTTTCTTAGCCTTCCAATCAAATCTCCATCTCCTTTTTTATCAGCTATATATAAGATGGTATTTTCAGAAGTAGCTTTTCCATCCGATGTTGCATAAAGCACAGGTTCACTGAGATCTTGTTTTGTTGCTTGAGAAAAAAGATAATCTCTTATTTCAGGACTTTGGATTTTTTGTAGTGCTACATGCATTATCAACTCATTTAATGAATATTCTCTACTCTCATGATCAATTTCATGAAATTTTCTAACTAATTTTGAACTCTTTAAATGCATTGCTATTATAACTAGCGGAGAGCAACTTTTTCTTGTAAAAAACCGCTCCTCGTAACACTTTAAAGCTGTTTCTTTTAACTGATCAAAGTCTGGTTCTTTTTCAATGCTCCTCATTAATTTGTCAAAATTCTGACGTTGCAACAATGGCACTACTCTTAAAGCATCTGATGACATTATTATCTCCTTATTTATTAAAAATATATTTATAGATGGATTTATATATCTTTATTTATTATATTAACTATCATTATACTCAATTATTTAATTAAAAGAAACAAATACATTCAACTACAAAGCAAAACTTTTATTACTATTATTAAATAAAATATTTTACTTGAAGATATGAGATAAAAATATTAAAATAGCTATCAAACTATTAAAAATCAAGATTTAAGGCAACATTAAGGGGTTAAAATGCTATCAGCACTCAAACG
>JAAKFN010000012.1 GCA_011065045.1 Candidatus Anoxychlamydiales bacterium | reverse complement strand
TAATCTCAAACAAAAACAAAGATTTTTTATTGAAAAAAGCTTTTTATTTTGAAAAGAGAAGGCTTTTAAAAGACCTTCTCTTATATAGCTTGGTATCGAATGATAAAAAGATTTTAAAAATCTCTCAAAAAATCACTATGCATTAGCGCTAGCAACACTATCAGTTGAAGTACTTACTCTTGATGGCTCTAAAGGAATCGTATTTTCAGTTTTTTCATCATCTTCTTTTTTATTCTTTAAATAGAATGCTACAAAAGAAGAGATAATAGCAGATGTTGAAGCAATCGTTAATGCTGCAATATTTAGAGCAAATCCAAACCATCCACTTGTAAATAAAATAACTCCGATTGCGAAAAACGAGATATTTTTCGCTAAATTAAACATAACTTTTTTTTTCTTTTTTACATTTCCAGGTTCTTTTTTATTAATTTCCTTTAACTCTGCAAAGCTTTGATAAGATCTTTTTGAAAAACTGATCATTAAAGTTGCCCCGCTAAGAGATGTAACCCAAGAAGATGCATAAGCGCTCAATGATAATACTCCAGTAGTAGATAACCATGCAGTTGTTTCTGCAACACTATTTGCAGTATCAGAAACTAACATTGGAATATCTTCTGCGATCTTTTCTTTATTAAAATGATTTCTCCAGTCTTTGAAACTTCCAAGCAAATCAGCTATTGAGAAAATATCAGCTCCATTAGAAAAGTGTTTAAGTCCCTTCCCTATTGCTTTAGTTTCTCTTCCAATTAAATGTTTATTAGCAAAAAAAATATTATTTAATCCTCTAAATAAATCTCTTGGTGTGTCTGTAAAATATTTAAAAAATAAATTTATAAAATCATTTTTGATAATACCTGCTGCACTCATATATACTCCTAGCTTTATAGGTGACTTAAAATTGGCTCGAATTTTACAAAATTGGCATAAAAAAAACAAAGTTTTTTTTATTTAATTTTCTTTTGAGCTTTTACATGAACATTTATTGAATTATTTATAATTAAAAACAGATTTTTATTTAACTCTTTTTTTTATAAAAAAAACTATTGAACATCTATTAAAAATTTAAATTAATAATTTAACTTTCATCTTCACTATCCGTTTCACATACTTCTCTTTTTCTTTTTCCCTTTCGTGGAGGAGCTAATAGAATTGCCAGCCCTGTAGGCATTCTTTGAGACTTCCCAAAAAATGTTGTAAGCATTTGTTGACCATTTGGTAAACAAAGAAGATCTGATTTTAACTTGGTAATAATTTTTTCATTTAAATTTATTAATCGTTTTTTTTGATCACCAATAAGACAATTATACTCTCCAAATGGAATGTTCACTCTTTTCCACAAGTTTAAATAAAGTTGTTTTTCAGCTCTGCTTAAAACTGCTTTTTCAAAAGCATACTCGATTAATCTAGGAGCTGCAATATTTGTTTGAGCGTTATATAAAGAGTTAAAAGCTAATTTCGCAGAAGATACCATAGCAATGAGAAGCTTATTTAAATCTTTTCTATATTTTTGCCTAGCTAATGGTAGAGAGCCGAAGGTATATGTAGCATTTTCATCATAAAAGGTTTTATTAGCTTCAGTAAAAACGCTTTTTTTATACGCAAATTCTACTAGCTCTCTAGATGCTGGATTAGACAAATCCTCTAAAATTCTTGTGCAACCTTCAAAAATTTCAGGAATTGATTCCAAAAATTTATAAATTGGATGTCGTTGGTTAAATCTTTCTCCACACTCAAGCGCTATTTGAGCTTTTTTACTTGTGCTTGTATTACGAATATAGCAAATATTTCTTGTTTGATTTCCACAAAGACACTTTTTTTGAGGTTCACTTGAATGTACTATTTCAAAACCCTCAATTTCCCACTGATAAAAAACTTTTGAAAGTTCACTTGTAGTGCTCTGCTGTATTAATCGAGATGTATGATTTAATCCAACTGCCATAAAATTTCTCCTAATAAATTAATAATTTTAAAATATTAAATAGAATTTCAAAAATTATATCAACGAAAACTTTTATTTTTTTTAATCTCGAAAAAATGAAGCTCAAAAACTAAAGCTAAAACCTATTTTTATTTTCATTTTTTGACTTTCATCTAATTTTTTGTTAAATTATAGAGATAAAATTACTTAAAAATTACCTACATGCAAGATTTAAATAAAAGCTACGATCCAAAAATAGTTGAAGATAAAATTTATGAATTTTGGGAAAAGAATTCATTCTTTAAAGCTGATGCAAAATCAAAGAAAAAACCTTTTACTATAGTTATCCCTCCTCCTAATGTCACAGGTGTTCTTCATATGGGTCATGCCTTAGTAGACACCCTTCAAGATATTTTGATTAGATATAAAAGAATGTCAGGATATGAAGCCCTTTGGGTACCTGGAACTGATCATGCAGGGATTTCAACACAAAGCGTTGTTGAGAAGCATTTAATTGCAAAACATAAAAAAAGAAGAAAAGATTATACAAGAGAAGAGTTTTTATCTCACGTTTGGAAATGGAAAGAAGAGAAAGAAAAAAACATTTTAAATCAGCTAAAAAAATTAGGTTGCTCATGTGATTGGCAAAGACTTCGCTTTACTATGGACGAAAAGAGTAACTCAGCTGTCAGAACTATCTTTAAAAAGATGTTCGATGAAAAACTAATCTATAGAGGAGATTATTTAGTAAACTACGATCCTATAACTCAAACAGCGCTTGCTGATGATGAAGTTGAATATGAAGAAAAAGACTCGTTTCTTTGGTATTTCAAATATCCTCTAAAAGACAAAAAAGAATTTATTACAGTTGCGACAACTAGACCTGAGACAATGCTAGGAGACACAGCCGTTGCAATTTCAAATAAAGATCCAAGGTATTTTTCATATGCTAACGACAGAGTAATCCTGCCACTCGTAAATAGAGAGATTCCAATAATAGAAGATAGATTTGTAGATCCAAAATTTGGAACTGGCGCTGTAAAAATAACACCAGCCCATGATTTTAATGATTACGATGTTGCAATGAGACACTCTCTTCCTATTATCAACATCATGACAAAAGATGGTAAAATTAATGAAAATGGCAAACAGTTTTATGGCCTTAGTATGCAAAAGGCAAGAGTAGCTGTTGTAGAAGAGATGAAAAAGTTAAATCTTCTAGAGAAAGTTGAGCCATATAAACTAAAAGTTGGGGTATCTTATCGCTCTAAAGCTAAAATTGAGCCATATCTATCCAAGCAGTGGTTTATTAAAATGAGCCCTTTTAAAAGCAAGCTCATGTCAGCTGTAAAAGAAAAGAGAGTAAAGCTAATCCCGGAGCACTGGAAGAGTACATATTTTCATTGGATAGAAAATTTAAGAGATTGGTGCATATCTAGACAGCTTTGGTGGGGACATCAAATTCCTATATGGTATCGAAAAGATGATCCAGATGTAATGATTTGCTACGATAAAGAAGGCCTTCCTCCAGAGGTTGAAAAAGAGCCAGATAAGTGGAGACAAGATGAAGATGTATTGGATACCTGGTTTTCATCTGCTCTTTGGCCATTTTCTTCTCTTGGCTGGCCAAAAAATACAGATGATTTAAAAACTTTTTATCCAACCTCAATCTTAATAACAGGTCATGACATACTGTTTTTCTGGGTAGCTAGAATGATAATGATGGGCGAATATGTTATGGCTGATGTTCCTTTTCATGAAACCTTCATTCATGGACTCATCTATGGAAAATCTTATTTTAAAAAAGATGAAGATGGATCTGTAACGTATCTTCCATATGAGGATAAAGTAAAATATGATTTAGGAGAAAAAATCCCAAAAGGCATTTCATCTAAATGGGAGAAAATGTCGAAATCTAAAGGAAATGTAATCGATCCTTTAGAAATTATTGATGAATATGGAACGGACGCTATGAGAATAGCTCTCACATCATCAGCTACATATGCAAGGCAAATTGATTTAGATAGAAGAAAATTTGATGAATTTAAAAACTTTGCAAACAAGCTTTGGAATGCTACTAGATTCATTTTTCAAAACCTAGAAAAAAATGAAGAGAAAAACTTACCAGCTTTAACAAAAGATAGTATTGAAAAAGGCATAGATTTAGATACTCTCACTCTAGAGGATAAATGGATCTTGTCTAGGTTAAATCAAACTATAAAATCTGAGATAGACTTTTTAGATAATAAATACTTTGATAAAGCAGCAACACTTCCTTATCAATTTTTCTGGGATGATTTTTGTGCATACTATTTAGAGATGACAAAACCTTACCTTTTTGGAAGATCTAAAAAAGAGCTAAGAGAAAACAAACAAAAGATTTTACTTTTTGTGCTTTTCTCATCGATAAGATTAATGCATCCAATCGCTCCTTTTATTACAGAAGAGATTTTTTCGATTATAAAAGAGAAATACCCCAATTTAAAACTAATAGAGAATCAAGATTGCTACACTAAAGACTTTATAGAAGCAATATCTAAAAAAGCATGCATAGTATCTACCTACCCAAAACCTATCTCTAAAATAGATGAAAAAGCTATTGAGGATTTTGAATTCTTAAAAGAGGTTTTACATCTCATCAGAAACATAAGATCTGAGATGAATATACCCCTTGGTCAAAAAACTGATCTCTTTGTTATTTTTGAAAAAGAAAAAAAACTAATAGATCTTCTAAAAGAAAATGAACATATTTTAGCTCCCTTAGCTAAAGTAGAGAACATAAATTATACAAGGAATGAAAAAGATCTACCAGATGGATCTATATCCATTTGCAAATCCCTGAAATTTCTAATTCCCCTTCCAAAAGAACTTATTGAAAAAGAGATAAAAAGGTTAGAGAAAGAAAAAATAAAACTTGAGGCCAAAATAGAATCCTCTAACAAAAGGCTCAGCAATAAAACCTTTTTAGCAAAAGCCCCAAAAGATGTGATAGATAGCTTAAAAAAATCCAATGATTTAGATCTTACTAAATTAAAAGAAATCGATCTAAAGCTCAAATCGTAGAGTTCTACCCTCTTAGAAACATACTAAAAACAATTTTAATAAATTTATTTGTAGAATCTTTCAAATAAAACCGTTATATTTTCCTACTTTTATCAAAAACAAAAAAAGAGAGGTAAAAATATGTCTTCAGTTTCATCTTCAACAAGTCCAGTTTCATCTTCAACAAATCTACCAATGCCTACTTATATTCAACTCCTATCAAAGGTTCCGTTCAAAGCAGTTCCAATTTCTTCTACATTAATATTAGCTACAAATTACCTAATGGGATGGGAAATAACAGCTTTAAAATTTGCAGCTATAGGATTTGCATCAGGATTTTTTTTACCAGCTATTGGCATCGCAAAAGGCATTATAAACTGGCCAGAGAGCGATGATAAAACTATTATTACTCTTCGTGAAAAAAGAACCTTCCTACGCGATCCTATAATTGCTGGTATAGTTGGATCTATCGTATTTGGTCTAATATCTAAAGTATTATAAGTTTATTTAATTTAAAGGTTTGAAATAGGAGATAAATATATGAGCGTTCTATCTACATCAGATAATTTAGCCAACACTAGTTCTGACAAATCTTTGCCAAGTGAACCAAAAGGATATTTATCTGGACCTGTCAAAAAGTATATCGTAACAGCTTTATGTATTGGAGGAGCAATAGCTACTAGAGAAGCTTTAGGATTTCAAAATACAGCTATAGCAATAACATTAATATGTACAGCATTTGGCTTTACATCTATTGGCTTTGTATCTTTATTTACATCTCCAGAATTAAAATCGCTAGATCCTAGTCAGCTAAACACTGAGGATGAGGGAAAAAACAGGATCTTTGAAACCTGCAAAGAAGTAATAACGAGAATACAAAAAAATGCTGTATTAGGTGGAGTGGCAGGACTAATAACATCTCTTGGTATAATAGCTATATTTGAGAGCTCTTTTCAAATGCTTCAAACAATGAAAGGTTTTATTGATTAATTAAGGCAAAATCTTTTGTTTTTGCTTTTTTTTGAGTAGTTTCTCTTTTTTTAAAAGATCGAAAAAACCTTTGCTCTCAGCTACCACTACATTTGTGAGCAGAAATAGACCGATAAGATTTGGAAAGGCCATTAAACCGTTCATTATATCAGCTAAGGGCCAAACTAATTTTAAGCTAGAAATAGCTCCTAAAAAAGAGACAAAAATAAATGCTACTCTAAAAAAGATGATTTTTTTTTCATTAAATAAAAATTCAAAGCATTTCTCTCCATAATATGACCAACCAAGTATTGTAGAGAACCCAAATAAAACGAGACCTATCGCAACTATATATCCTCCAAAGGGTAAAACATTTGAAAAAGCTCTCATAACAAGAGGAGCTCCATTTAAAAGATCTCCTGTATGAGTCGTTATTCCAACAACGTTAGTTACGGCTAGTACTAAAACAGTGATTGTACACACTATAAAACTTGATAAAAACACACCTGACATCGAGATCAAAGCTTGCCTGCCTGGAACATCTGTTTTTGCAGCAGCAGCAGCTATTGGAGCAGAACCTAGCCCTGCTTCATTAGAAGAGATACCCCTTGCTATTCCCATTTGAACAGCCGCTTGTATCCCAGCTCCAATAAGACCACCTTTTGCAGCTTTTATAGAAAATGCACTTTTAAAAATTAGAGATAGACCATTTAAAATATTGCTATAGTTCATCACTATAATGGCAAGCCCACCGGTTATATAAATTAAAGCCATGATAGGAACCAAATAAGCATTTACTTTTCCAAGCGATTTTATTCCACCTAAAATAACAATAGCTGTGGATATTGCAATAATTATACCAGAAACAAAATGAGGAAGTTTTACAAGTTCAAAAAGAGCATCAGAAATAGATTGGGATTGAATTAAATTACCACCAGCGAACGCTGCTAACATTCCAAAAACAGCAAACATTGATCCAAGCCATTTTAGATTTAAAGCTTTGTGAATATAGTACATTGGCCCGCCGGCCATTTGATTATTTTTATCTACAGTTCTATATTTTACAGCAAGTAAAGCTTCTGCGTATTTTGTAACCATTCCAATAAAAGCAACAACCCACATCCAAAAAATAGCTCCAAATCCTCCTGCTATAACCGCTGTTGCCATACCAGCTATGCTACCTATACCAATTGTTGCAGCGAGCGCTGTCATAAGAGCTTCAAACTGAGAGATGTCACCTTTAGCATTTTTATCTTTTCTAAAAAACGCAAATTTTAAAGAGGTAAAAAGGTATTTGACTTGCATACCTTTTAATCTGATTGTTAAAAAAATACCAACGATTAAAAGAAGATAGATTAAAAAACCATTCCATAGATAAAAATCTATTTTTTCAAAAATTTCTATTAAATTTTGCATATCACTCTATTAATCTTTCTGCTTTCAAAAAGGCAGTAGCTACATCATATACTTTTTGTTTTTTTTCATCTGCTAGATAAATTAGTTTTTTTATTTTTTCATCAGTTATTTTTCCATCTAGTTTTTTTAGTTCAGTTTTTAATTTTGGATATTTTTGTAATATTTCTTTTCTAACAATTGGCGCTGCAACATAAGATGGAAGAGCATTTTTATCATCTTCTAAAATTAGAAGATCGTATCTTTTAATTTTACTATCCGTTGAAAATCCATTTGTAACATCAGCTACATCTGAATGCAGAGAAAAGTAAAGAAGAGACTGATCAATAATTTCATGTTTTAGATCTAAGTTATAGCAATTTTTTATAGCTGTTATTTCTTTTCTTATTGAAAATTCAGGATCACAAGCAATGTTTAATTTTGTTGATTTAGAATAGTTTTTTAAATCGCTAAAGCTGTAAATATTTAATTTTTTAGCTTTTTTATTTTGCATACATAGAACATATTTATTCTCAAAACCAAAAGGGTTTAACCATTTAATATTAAACTTTTCTAAAAAAGTTTTTTTTAGGTATTTGAATATAAAATCTTCTCTATCAGAAATATCCTCTTTTAAAATCGCGAAAATTGCACTTCCGCTATATTCTGGATATATATCAATATCTTTTGATTTGAGCGCTTCAAAACAGATAATAGTACCTTCCAAATTAAGCTTTCTTTTTACTTTTATATCTGTGTTTCTCTCAATTAGAGTTGCTATGATTTCTGCTAAAACTTGATTTTCTGTACAGTTTTTTGAACCTACAACTAAAGTATTAGACTTAGAGTTTGTTTGAAAAAAATCTATAAGGATAAAAGAAAAGATAACTATAGATATAATTGTTATCAAAATAAAAAAACGTTTTTTAAAAACTTCCATTTAAATATAAAATCCTATCTCGGTTGATAAGTGAGCCATTTCCCTAAAACGGCAAAAAGCCAATCAAAAAAAATAGCTAAAATAGCTGCAGGCACAGTTCCTGCTATAATTAGATCTATTTGCATGCTTCTAAGCCCTTGCATAATGAGATCACCTAGACCTCCAGAACCAACGAGAGATGTCAAAGTTGCCATGCCTATTGTCCAAACAAGCGATATTCTAATACCTGTTATAATAACTGTTAAAGCTAAAGGAAGCTCTACAGAGAAAAGTATCTGTTTAGATGTCATTCCCATTCCCTTAGCAACATCTACCATAGTTGGATTAACCTCTTTTATTCCATAGTAGGTATTAGCTAAAATAGGAAGTATTGCATATAAGCTAAGAACTATGATTGCTGGTAAAACCCCGGTTGCTGGTAAAAAAACAATTTTTCTAAGTAGCACTAGCATAGAGACTATCAATGCGATTAGAGCAAGGCCTGGAATGGTTTGTAAAACAGATGTCATTTTTAAAATAAAAACTGCAATTTTAGGATGTTTACTTTTTGCTAATAAAATACCTAAAGGAACAGCTATTACTATAGATATAAAAAGAGAGTATAGACTCAACTGCATATGCTGAAATGTTTTTATAAAAATATGTGAGCTAAAATGATTTAATATATTTGTCATAGAGTTTCTTTTTCTTTCAAGAGGTTTGAAATAGAATTTAGTAGATCTTTTTTATGTAAATATCCACAAAGTTCTTTTCTATCAAAAATTGCTAGGTTTGTTTTTTTAGTTTCCTTAAAGAGGTCTAAAGCCTCGATTATGGAACTTCTTGGAGTTAATTTATTTTTTTCTTTAAGAAAGCTAATAGTCGTTTCACTTTTTGCTTTATCAAAAAGATCATTTATAGTTGTTGTCATTAAACTTAACTGAAACATATGTCTTCCTAAAAATTGTTTTACTAGTTCATTTTTAGGAGAGTTCACTAATTCTTTTGGAGTTGCTATTTGAAGTATTTTACCATTATCCATCAAAGCTATTCTATCAGCCATTTTCACAGCTTCAAAAACATCATGAGTTACAAATACAATCGTTTTTTGAATATCTGATTCTAACTCTATAAACTCATTTTGAACTTGTTCTCTGGTGATTGGATCTAAAGATCCAAATGGTTCATCCATCAAAATAATTGGTGGATCTACAGCTATAGCTCTTAAAACCCCAATTCTTTGTTTCTCTCCCCCGCTTAACTGAGAGGGAAATCTATTTTTATATTCATCCGGATCAAATCCAAAAATTTTGAGAAGATCATCTACTCTTTTTTTTATTCTATCTCTATCCCATTTAAGAAGTTTTGGAACTATAGAAATATTTTCAAAAACAGTCATATGGTTAAAAAGACCGATATATTGAATAGCATAGCCAATTTTTCTTCTAAGCTCTATTGAGTCTATCTCTTCAATATTTTTATCATCGATATAGATATTTCCAGAGGTGGGAGTTTCGAGTTTATTGATCATTCGCATAGTAGTTGTCTTACCAGAGCCCGAAGTACCTAAAAGGACAAGAGTTTCTCCTTTTTTAACCTCTAAGCTGATATTATTTACAGCAACTAGATCTTTAGAATAAACTTTTGATACATTTTCAAATTTTATCAAAAAATAAAGCTCCTTAGCTTTGAAAATTTTTCAGCTAATGATAAAAGCTAAAAGTCTAGCAAACATAAGATATAAAACCAAGCAAGGCTTTATCTACTTTAAACAAAATATTTTAACCTATGAAGATGCAACAGAGGGTAGATTCTTTCCAAAAGATCCAGTGCTCTGGCAAAAAAATGGAAGAAATAGACTTCAAATGATGTTAAACTCATCTCCCCTACTTCCTATTGCTGAAGATTTAGGGTTAATTCCTAAAATTGTATAGTAAGACCTTAAGAGAGCTCGGTATTTGTGGTACTAAAGTTATTCCTTGGGAAACCAATATCTTTGGTTTTATTAAATTTAATAACTATGAACCTTTGAGTATACTCTCTCTCTCTCTACTCATGACTCTGATACATTTGAGCAGTGGTGGGAAGGTTTTGCAAAAGGCGCTTCAAAATTTGCTAAAATGAAAAATTGGCACTATACATCTCATCTAACCTATAAACAAAGAAAAGAGCTTTTAACAGATGCTCATCATACCTCTTCACTTTTTCACATAAATCTTCTCGGTGAATATTTAGCCCTTTATCCTGATCTTGTCTGGCCAGATATCGATGATGAGAGGATCAATGTTCCAGGTACTATGAGACCTACTAATTGGACATATAGATTTAGACCTGCTTTTGAAGATATTATGGAGCACAAAAAGCTAACTCAAGATCTAAAAGATATTTTAGCTTAACTCTTAAAAAGATAATAAATTGTTTTTTTAAAAAAGTTCCTTTTACACCTTAGTTTGCGAAGAAAATATTTTAATTTTTTATAACAGTTATTAAAATCTTATTACCAGATTTTGCATCTATAACATACTTATATACATCTCGGGAGCGAAGATGTATATAATATATTATTATAACTTTTTATTACTTAAGTATGATATAATATGCAAAGTGATTACACCTATATAATAAATAATTTATATAAAAGGAAATATTTAAATGAGTTTACCATCTTTAAGAGCCCTAGCAGCTTCAAGAATAATACAACTTGCTCCGGATGAAAAAGAGCTTAATGAAAAGCTTGATGAAAATTCCAAAGAATATATAGAAGTCATTAAAACTTATCTAAGCAACATAGCAGCTTATTTTAGTGCTAGTGATTTTAATGAGGAATATTTCCTGGATTTATTTCATCTAACTCATTTCAACATAAGAGACAGACGATCCCCAGAAATAACAAAAAACTTGAGTAAGTATTTAAGAAAAGCTGCATTAAAAAACTATAAAATAATATCTGATAATTTAATAAAAGAAGGATTTGATTTACTAACATGGGGAAGCAAGAATGAAAATGCTTTTATAGTAAAAGCTATTCAAGGTGATACTGAAGATCTCTTACTTTTGAGTAAAGATTTAAATGTATCAGAAATAGAGGATATGAAGTCTGTAACACCTTTAATGTATGCAGCAGCAAATGGTCATACTGAAACTGTAATAACTTTAATAAAGTTAGGATCCTTAATAGCTCTACCATATTCTTCCAAAACAGCATTAGCGTTGGCAGTAGAAGCTGGACACATAGAAACAGCAAAAACCTTAGTAGAGTTAGGAGCTCAAATAGATTGTGAAGATATTTATGGGATGACAGCATTAATGTTGGCAGCAGAAGCTGGGCAAATAGAAAAAGTAAAAATCTTAGTATGGTTAGGAGCTCAAATAGATTTCTCGCACAATTTTATAAAGACATCATTAATATTTGCAGCAGAAAATGGCCATACAGAAACAGCAAAAACCTTAGTAGGGTTAGGAGCTCAAATAGATTTCTCGGGCAATTTTAAAAAGACAGCATTAATATTTGCAGCAGAAAATGGCCATACAGAAACAGCAAAAACCTTAGTAGGGTTAGGAGCTCAAATAGATTTCTCGGACAATTTTAAAAAGACAGCATTAATATTTGCAGCAGAAAATGGCCATACAGAAACAGCAAAAACCTTAGTAGGGTTAGGAGCTCAAATAGATTTTCAAGAGATTCATGGGATGACCGCATTAATGTGGGCAGCAAACAACGGGAAAACAGAAACAGCAAAAACCTTAGTAAGGTTAGGAGCTTTTATAGATTTTCAAGATATTAATGCTGGTGGACTGACAGCATTAATGCGGGCAGCATATGAAGGGAAAACAGAAACAGTAAAAGCCTTAATAAGCTTGGGAGCTTCTATAGACAAAAGAAGTAATAATGGAAAAACAGCCTTAATGCAGGCTGCAACACATGGTCATACAGAAACGGTAAAAGCTTTAATTGAGATGGGAGCTCAAATAGATATACAAGATGTTACTGGATGGACAGCATTAATGTGGGCAGCAAAAAATGGTTATACTGAAATGGTAAAAACCTTAATAAGGTTAGGAGCTTTTATAGATTTTCAAGATAATGATGGAAAAACAGCATTAATGTGGGCAGTAGAATGGGGAGAAACAGAAACAGTAAAAGCTTTAATTGAGATGAGAGCCCAAATAGATATACAAGATAATGATGGAAAAACAGCATTAATGTGGGCAGTAGAGAATGGAATAACTGACATAGTTAAAATCTTAAGAGCTGAATTATACTATAAAAAATTAAAATCTACATGTTATAAGTTTGCTATACCAATTATCTTAGGTGTTGGAGCTTATTTGTTCTTTAGATCAAGAGAAATGAGCTATTAAATACAACTTGATCTAATAATAAAATAAAAAATATCATAAAAATAAAAGCAAAAGTTTATTTTTATGATTAAAACACTTTTCTCTATATCAATATCACTTTTTATCGTAATGGATGCCTTTGGTAATATCCCTCTATTTTTATCTCTGTTAAAAGGGATTCCGAAAAAAGGCACAAAAAAATAGTTTTAAGAGAGCTTATAATAGCTCTTTTTGTGATTATCCTTTTCAACTATATAGGGGTTTGGCTTTTAGGCTTTTTAAATATCACACAATCTATTGTACAAATAGGTGGAGGAACCATCTTATTTTTACTCTCTTTAAAAATGCTGTTTCCAACTGAAAAAACTAAACATGAGGCTGAGCTTCAAAAAATAACAGAGCCATTTATAGTTCCACTTGCAATTCCATTAGTTGCAGGATCTACTGTTTTAGCGGCTGTTATGCTTTATTCCCCTCAAATTCCTAATATAATTATGATAGGAGCAATTATCTCTCTTGGAGTGCAACTCTGATTGTTTTGCTTGTTTCTGCGCATTTAAGCGAATGGCTAAAAGATCGCGGTTTAATCGCTATTGAAAGATTGATGGGATTTATTATGGTACTTATAGCTATTCAAATGTTTTTATCAGGTCTTAAAACATTTATGAGATTATGAAATAGAAATTAGATAAATATGTTCTTTGAATTGAATTTATGTTATTATATATGTCACATTTTTAGATAAAATCATGAAACAAAACTCATTCCCAACATATAATGATCTAAAACAAAAACTAGCTTTAAAAGATGCAGATCTTAAATTTTTAGATAATGTAAAAAGCTTTTGTAAAAATATTTTTTATAAAAAGAATTTAAACAAATTAATTGTCTTTGCAGGCCCTTGCTCTATCCACTCAGAAAAGGAAGCTCTTTTATATGCTGAAAAATTAAAAAACCTCCAAAAAGAATTAAAAAATATTTTTTTAATAATGAGGGTATTTTATGAAAAACCAAGATCTGAAAATTCTTGGAAAGGATTTCTATATGATCCTACTTTGGATAATTCTCTGAGCATTGAAACAGGTCTTATAAAAACAAGAAAACTTCTACTAGATATTACGCACATGAGAGTTCCCATAGCTACAGAAATTGTAGATCCAAATGTTTTCAACTATTTCGAGGATTTAATTTCTTGGGGCTTTATTGGAGCTAGAACATCAGCTTCTCCTATCCATCGCCATTTTTCATCATCTTTAAAAATCCCAATCGGCTTTAAAAATGCATTAGATGGAGATGTAGATATTGCAATAAATGGAGCTTATACATCTAAAAACAGACAAAGCTTTATATCTATTGATGATGATGGAAAAATATATCAAAAAAGATCTTCTGGTAATGAGCTTTCACACATAGTTCTTAGAGGCTCTAAAACATCTATTAATTACGATGAAAAATCTTTGGATAATGCAAATGAGTCAATGAAAGGAAAAAATAGAAATTTTCCAATAATTATAGACTGCTCTCATGGCAATAGTAGATACACTTATCAAAATCAAATAAAAGCTTTTGAGTATACCCTTCGTTTAATTGAAAAGGAGAAATACCCAATAATTGGAGTTATGTTAGAGAGCAATTTAAAAGAGGGAAATCAGAGCTTAAATCCTTTAAATCTTAGATTTGGAAAATCAATAACTGATCCTTGTATTGATTTTGAAAAAACAAAAGATTTGATTTTAAAAGCAGATAAAATGATTAAAATACCTGGTTTTCATCTAAATCAATAATTTTAATATCATTATCTTTATTAATTTCAATAAGCTCTTTCCAGAATTGATGCTTCCACTGATCAACTAAGCATCCATCTTCATTAAAAACATCTACTTTATAAGTTAATATTTTTTTAGATTTATCTATTGTATCATCTTGAAATTTATAAACTTTATTTCCCCTTTTTCTCTCTATTTTATCACAAAAAACATCTTGTTTGTTATTCCAAAATCTTACAGTTACTACCATATCTAGATTCTCTCTAAAAATAGATAAAGGAAAATCCCAAGCAATGGAAAGAGTTTGTCCATCTGGCGGATGTTTTTGTCTAGGATCAGGTGTTCCTACATGAGTTGATGCAAGATAGGTTCTATCCATTTTTTCATGTTGAACATATAGGTTATTTTTATAACATGAGGTAGATAAAATTAAGATACATAGAACTAAATATTTAATTTTCACAATCTAAAAATACTCTCTTGCATTTTTGAAGAAATAAGATTAGCATTTTTTAAATGAAATATCAATTTTTGCTTTTATATGAAAAAAAAAGTTAAGTCAGTCATTAGCTGCACTTTTTCTAAAGATAGAAAAAAAGTGCTTCTTATCAAAAGAAGAGACGTTCCTGTATGGACACTTCCTGGAGGAGGCGTTGAAGATAACGAGACAATAGAAGAAGCAATTACAAGAGAAATCTTAGAAGAGACAGGCTTTCAGACAAAAATAAGAAAAAAAGTTGGAGAATACTCCCCTATAAATAAACTAGCTAAATTTACTCATTTATTTGAGAGTGAAATTATATCTGGTAAAGCTACCCTCTCAGATGAAACAAAAGACATAAAGTTTTTTGATATAGATAATCTACCAAAGTTGCTCCCCCCGCCTTATCCAGAGTGGATACAAGACACATATAGAGATGAAAAAAAACTAATTAAGAGAGAGTTAAAATCTGTGAACTATTTTACTTTGATAAAAAATTTAATTTTACATCCAATTTTAGTTATTAGATTTTTACTAGCAAAAATAGGTCTTAGAATAAACGCTTAAGAGTATTATCTATTAACCAATACTCTGGTTTTCCTTTCCAAAGCCAAACAAAAAATAATGCCCAATAATAAGTTACGCAAAACAGAACTATCTTTTTTGATGTTTGAATTAAATCTTTATATGGCAATAAGTTTTTTGTTATTAAATGCGCCGTGCACGAAGGGCACGAAGAATGTCCTTTAAGCCATTCTTTTAAAGAATTTTGTGAAAAAACTCTCTTACAACAATCTACTTTATAACAAGAAGATCCTACTTTTAATTTTTCAAGTGATATAGGACAAATAATTCTACTTTCACTATCCTCCCCAAATCTTATTTTAGATTCTTCTGGCAAATCATCAGAGCAAAATGTATCTGGATAATCTATGTGATCCTTAGTGATTTTAAAAGCTGTTGCTTTATTACGAGGAATTGATTTTTCTGAAGTTGGTTCTTCCCTATATATAGCCCTATGAGCTTCTGGCATCCTTATTGGCATATAACCTCGCAATGTAAAAATTTTATTTATTAAAAAAAATTATCCTATAGGTCTACATTATTAAAATCAATAATTGATATTGATTTTAATAATTTTTCAAACTAAAATACTCATCTTTATAAAAAATTAAAATCATTATTTGATAACCATTATTAATCAGGAGTTATTTATGTCAATCACTTTAGATTCTTTAACATCATTAGCAAATAACTTTGCTCAAACAAAAATTATCTCAGATGAACAAACCAAAAATTATGGAAAAGCAAGAAAAGCTTTAAAAGGAGATTTTAAATCTCAGATACGCTCTTTAACTATAAAAATAATTGATTTAGATCAACTATTAAAAAGTTTAGATTCATATGATAAAAAAGTTGCAAAAAAAGTTAACGAGTGGGCAAATAAATTTCAAAAAGATGGCAAGCTGGAGCTAAAAGCTGGAGGATCAAGCATTGTTTTAGATGACATTTTATTGATGCATTTTAATTCAGAATTTAAAAAGATTCAAGAAAATGAAAAATACCTAGAATTTAGAAAAGCCAAAAAAGATTATAAAACAGCTATAAAAGATCTTAAATCGCAGGGAAAAAATATAAAAGAAATCGAAAGTTTTTTGAAAACGAATAAAGTAGCCGATAGAGCAATAAGAAAAGCTACATATTGGTATCATTACAAAGTCTAAGATTTAGTTAAGAGTGGATACAAAAAATTAAATTTACTAGAATTGAGCTAGAAATATATTACTTTTCTTTTATTAATTGAACCGACGCAGAAGTTCCAATTCTAGTAGCCCCAGCTTCTATAAAAAGCTTGGCCTCTTGAAGCGTTTTGATACCACCTGATGCTTTTACACCTAGATCATCACCGACTGTATATTTCATTAATAGTATATCTTGAGATGTCGCTCCCCCTTTTGCGAAACCAGTAGATGTTTTCACAAATTTAGCGCCGGAGAGTTTCGCTATTGTGCAAGCAGAAGCTAGCTCTAAAGGATTTAAGTAGCAGGTCTCTACAATAACTTTTACAGGTATATCTTTTGCTGTATCTACAACAGCTTTTATCCCATCAAAAACTTTTTTAAAATCTCTATTTTTAAGAGCCATAAAATCCATTACCATATCTATTTCTTTAGCTCCGAGATCTATTGCTTTTTTAGTCTCTTTTGCTTTTTCATTTGGGGATTTTTCTCCCAGTGGAAAATCAATAACTGTAATTGGAAGAGGTTTTTTACCAATTAGTTTTTTTACAACTATTGGTAAAAATTTTGGAAATACACAAACAGCTTTAAAACCATGCTTTATTGCTTCATCTGTAACTTTTTCGATCTCTTTTGTTGAAGCGTCTTCTTTTAAAAGAGTATGATCTATGTATGCAGCTATATTATCCATAAGGTCCTAACATTTTTTTTGGATTTACAATTTCATCAAATGTCTTCTCATCCATCATATTAAGCTCAAGCGCTGCTTCTTTTAAAGTTTTATTTTTACTATGTGCTTCGAAAACTATTTTAGAAGCTTTGTCATAACCAATTGATTTCATTAAAGGCGTTGCTAACATTAAGTTTTGATCTAAATTTTGTTTTATTCTTTGAAGATTTGGTAATATTCCTTTTAGACAGTGATCTAAAAAGGTTTTAGATACATCAGATATTAGCTCTATTGATTGAAGTAAATTATAGATCATAACTGTACGAAGTACATTTAGCTGAAAATTTCCAGATGCATTTGCCATTGATATCATACTATCATTTGCCATAACTTGCATGGCTACTAGCTTTACAGATTCACATTGAGCTGGATTTATTTTGCCAGGCATAATAGAAGAGCCGGGCTCATTAGGAGGCAATATTAACTCTCCTATCGCGCATCTAGGCCCTGATGCTAAAAGAGTAATATCATTAGCTATTTTAAATAGAGATACTGATAGATTTTTTAAAGATGAGCTCATATGACAAACTGCTTCTGATGAAGACAGGGCCTGAAAAAGATTATCTGACACTGAGAACTTTTCATTTGTAATTTTACATATCTCTTCAATAGCTAATTTTTGATAGTCTTTGTGAGCGTTAATACCAGTGCCTATAGCTGTTGCACCTAGTGGGATTTTTAAAAGTTTTTGCAAGCTAAATTTGATATTAACAATGGCTTCTGCAATAAAAGCAGAGAATGCAGAAAACTCTTGGCCAAGAGTCATTGGGACAGCGTCCATAGTATGAGTTCTTCCAACCTTAATAATATCCTTGAACTCAAATGCTTTATCATCAAATCCCTTTTTCAACTCTTCCAATGCAGGAAGAAGAGTGTTTTTAACTTTTTGATATGCTGCAATATGAATAGCTGACGGAAAAGTATCATTAGTAGATTGAGCCATGTTTACATCATCGTTTGGATGCAAAGGATCTTTTAAGCCGAGTGGTTTATTGGATTTTAAAGCGGCTATATTTGAGATAACTTCATTAACATTCATATGGGTTGGAGTCCCAGACCCTGTTTGCCAAATAAAAAGAGGAAAATGTTCATCATATTTTTTATCTAAAATTTCATCGCAGGCTGTTACTATTAGATTTTTTTTATCAATCGATAGAAGATTTAATTTACAATTTGCAATAGCTGCAGCTTTTTTTACTATAGAAAAGCCATAGATAATATCGAGGGGAATCTTTTCTTTACCTATAGTAAAATTCTGCAAATTTCTTTGTGTACTAGCTCCCCAGAATTTATCACTTTCAACTTCAATTTCTCCTAAACTATCTTTTTCTTTTCTCATAAAAAACCTGAGTTAAATTTTAAATTAAAAAAAATATATTTATTAAAAAAACATCTTTTTTTATCTGCATATTTTTTTTACATAACCTCTTTTCTTTTTTGTTTTATAAAAGTAAAAGAGCAAAAACAAATGCAAAAAGAGCAAAAGATTCAATGATACCAAGCGCGGCTGCACTTTTACCAAAAATAGATGGTTGTTTTGCTGATGCTTGTATCGCTGTCGCTGCTGCTTTTCCTTGATATATTGCAGATATCATAATAGCGAGACCTGCAAAAAGAGCAATTCCTACTGCAGACATAGGAGATACATTCCCTGCTTTTATGGAATCTCTCATTAATATCATCAATACAAATCCATAGATAGATTGAGAAGATGGCATGGCACTAAGACCGATAAATTTACCATGGCCTTCATCTACGTGTGTCATTACACCGTGAGATGCCATTCCAGCAATTCCACAACCAATCGCGCTCCCTATACAACCGAGGCCTAAAACTATGCCTGGTCCAAACATTGAAAAATCCATATAAAATACCTCTTATTTCTATTTTAACAGTTTTAGGGGATTAAATAATTTACCATCCCCTTCAAATGAGTAGTGATACCATTCGATAAAATTAAGACGAAGTCCATGTATTATTCCACTCATAATAGTGAGTAGTATATTAACAGCTTGCCCAATAATTATTACTATAAAACCAATCGAGAGTCCCATTTTTACTCCCAAATCATTAAAAGTCGATGCCATAATCATTCCAGCGAGGCCCAGTGCATATAATCGAAGATAAGACATAACATCAGCAAAAACATTAATAACGCTTGTAATTTCTAAAATACCTTTTAATCTTTTTTGAACTACAGCCAATATTACAGCTATACCAATCCCGGAGAAAAGAAGAATTTTTCCAATAAAAAAACAAGTTGGCTTACCTAAAATATTTAGAAAATGAATCATAGAAGTAGCATTTAAAATTGAAGGAAAAAATAGATACCCTCCAATCATAAATAAAACCCATCCCGCGCCTGAATAACTTTTTAATAGATACCTCAAAAATGATAGTGCTATATGCAATACTCCGATTAGTAGGGCCGTTTCCATTAAAATATTATCTTTAAAAGTATCTAAAGCCTCAAACTTTTCCTTAGAATTTTCCTTTTTTACAGTTTTTAATAAAAAGTCTTTGCCATTTTTAGATGTAGCTGCATTTGGATATTTTTTTACCCAATCTTCATAGACATCATCTTTTTTCTCTACATGATAATCAGCTTTTTTTGTAGCTAGATAATTTATAAACGTAACTTTTCCAAGCGATGTTTTAATAGAAGGGCCTACTCCAAAAAATGAGCCCGTTAAAGCTCCCCAAATTATGCAAGCTGTAGATAGTATCAAAATAAGTTTCGTAAAACGTTTTATCATTGGTTTTGGATTTTTAACTTTGAATTTCAAAAAGAGTCCAATGATTAAATATATAAGTCCATAACCCGCGTCTGATACAATCATCGCAAAAAATATCGCAAAGAAAATTAATACCCAAAGAGAGGGATCTTTATCTTCGGTAGAAGGAACATCATAGATATTTACTAAATCCTCACCTACTTTTGCATTTTTTTTGTTCTCCATATAAGTTGGGACTCTATCTTTTTTTGAAATAGCAATCTCAGAGTAGTTAATTTGAAGAGGTTTTGTAAGTTCCTTTAATTTATCTATTTTATTATTCGGGATCCAAGCCTCTATTGCAAAAACACTCTCTTCTAAAGGATAAAATGCATCTTCTTTAGACTCATCTAAATGATAGATGTTTAATTTTTTTGCAAATTCCCTGCCTAAATATTTTAAATGTTTCGCTAAATGTCTTATCTCTTTTTGAGTTTGTTCAATCTGCTTTTCAACTACTGCTTTTTTTTGCTCTAAAAGAGATAGAGGTGTATCTATAAAAATCTCTATCATTTTTAAGTAAGTTTTTCTCTCTTTATTAATTGCTATGAAATAATCTAAATCATATGCGCTATTTATGTAGATGAGCTCAGATGGGAGTTTTATTTTTTCTCTTTTAGATTTTTTTATTGTAAAAAACTGAAAATACCTATGGATTTCATCTTCTAAATTATTTAAAAAATCTTTGGAAAAATCTCCAAATGGTGAAATTCTCATTATTTCTGAATCCAAAACTCTTTTTTCTTCAAAAAGCTTTTCTACAGATTGATTTAAATGAAGTATTTTTTTTACCAGAATATCCGCTGGTATTTCTTCAGTTATTTGCTCTTGTTTAGGCTCTTTTTTTAAGGTTTTGATTGCACTAATGTAGTCTTTAACTAAAGGAGATACTTTTTTTATTTTTTTTGTTTTTGATAGAAATTGAATAAAACCTTTCTCTTGCGCTGCTTTGAAAAAGACATCTATTTGGTCTTTAAGACCGTAAATTAAATACTTTTTTAATTTAATTATCATTCTCTTTCCTTTTTCTTTTTAGCAACTTTAGCTTGAGATACTAAAGCAAGCTCTTGATCCCCTAAAAAAATTCTTATTTTTTTAATATAGTTTAGAGTTCTTGGAATTAATATCTTTTCAAAAAGATTAACTCTTATAGATACATCTTTTAGCTCTTTTTGAAGAGATCTTTTTTTCTCTTCTTCAACGTTTATTTTTTCTTTAGCAGTGATCATTTGTTTTAATTTTAAAATAGCCTCATCAAACCAAATAGGGGTATCAAAAAGATCATATGTCGCATCATTGAAAATAATCTTTTCAAAGTTAGGAAGTTCTACACCTGCGATATTTTCATATGTTTTTTGCACATGTTTTATCTGAGTAAACTCAATTGGATCCATTCCATATTTCGATGATAGTAAAAAACAAAACTCCATTACTTCATCATTTCTTTTTTTATGATCTTCTTTTAATCTTTTAATTCTATTTTTTATAAGCATTACCTGCGATTGAAAAAGCGATTTTTTAAGCCTTAGCGTCGGTAGATATGTCTGAAGCTGAGATAGTAAATGCTGCTTATCTCTAAGAGCATTTTTTGTCATTTTAACACTAGCCATAGCTTTTTTCTCTCGGCCAGTATTTATCAACTAAACTTTTTTTCATGGCAACTTCTTCTTTATTAAAACACTCAGCTAACATTGTCCATCCCTCATCTAAAGCGGCTTCTAAAGTTATATTAACATCTAAGTTCATAAGTTTAGATTCAAAAAAACTAGAAAATTTTAAGAGTTTTTCATCGAAGTGAGATAATTTAAATCCCATTGACTCTCTTTCTTTAGCTTTTTTAGAATCCGCATAGAGTCTTATAAGTGTATTTGCTATTTCTGAGTGGTCTTCTCTAGTTACCTTTCCAATAACATTTTGTTTTAAGCGAGATAGTGATCCAAAAGGATCGATCATTGAGTTATGTAGATAAAACTGCCCTTCAGTTATATATCCAGTATTATCAGGAATAGGATGGGTTACATCATCGCCTGGCATTGTTGTAACTGATACAATTGTAATAGATCCGCTCTGATCGATATCTACAGCTTTTTCATATCTCGCAGCTAAATCTGAATATAAAGATCCAGGATAACCTCTATTTGAAGGAATCTGATCCATAGAAATCGATATCTCTTTTAGAGAATCTGCAAAAGCTGTCATATCTGTTAAAAGAACTAAAACAGTTTTTCCCTCAACAGCAAATTTCTCTGCAGAAGCGAGTGCCATATCAGGCACTAGAATACACTCTACAGCTGGATCTGTAGCTAAATGAATAAATAAAACAGTTTTATCAATACTTGCAGATTTTTCAGCGTTATCGATAAATGCTTGATAATCATCAAATCTAAGTCCCATACCACCTATTATTACAATATCAGCGTCTGTTTGATTTGCAATCCTCATAAGCAGTTGATTATAGGGCTCACCTGCTATTGAAAATATCGGAATTTTCTGTGATTTTACGAGACAATTAAATACATCGATCATAGGAATATTCGTTCTAATAATATCTCTTGGGATTATTCTTTTTGTAGGATTAAAAGATGGAGTATTTATATTTATTTTTTCACCAATAATTTCAGGACCACCATCGATTGGAGCTCCAATACCAGAAAAACATCTCCCTAAAAGTGAAGATGAAAAAGTAACGCTCATCTGTCTATTTAAAAAACTTACTTTGTCACCCGTTGATATTCCTCTAACATCTTCAAATACCTGAAGGGTAACTAAATCTTGATCAAATTTCAAAACAGAACCATATGTTGTAGTCCCATCAGATTTATAGATAGTAGCAAGCTCGCCTAAAGCAACATTTGTCGCTCGAACAGTAATTAGACTCCCTCTCATATCGATTATACGATCGTAAACTTTAAGCATAAAAAACCCTTATATATTTAATTTCTCATTTATTCTTGTAAGTAGCTGTTTATATTCAGATGATTCATATATTAGATAGTTCAAATTTTTCAAATCATTTTGAACATCTAAAAAAAACGATCTTGCATCATCTAATGTATCAAATTTGAATTCTTTATCAAAAATAGTTTGCAAAAGATCAAACATTTTAGCAGTTCTATTAATTGGACAATAAGCATCTACTGCATCAAATGAATTTTGTTGTAAAAAGCACATATCATATATTTGCGATTTTAAAAATAAAATCATATCTTCTATTGAAATCCCCTCTTCTCCAACAACTTCCATTCTTTTTAAAATCTCATTACCTTGTGAAAATATTTTCTGCGCTTTTTTAACTTTGTTCATCCAATTATCTGAATAATCTTTTAGCTCATGAGATGCCTTATCTAAATATTTTGTCCAAGAAATCATAGGATCGATAGCAGGATATTTTCTTGCATCGGATCTTTCTCTAGATAGTCCCCAAAAAGCTCCAACAACGCTGAGTGTTGCTTGAGTAACCGGCTCTTCAAAATTGCCTCCAGCTGGAGATACAGCGCCACCAATTGTTAAAGATCCTAATTTTTTATTTTTAATTTCAATAGATCCAGCTCTTTCATAAAAAGCTGCTATTCTAGATGATAGATAAGCTGGAAAAGCCTCTTCTCCAGGTATCTCTTCTAATCTTCCTGACATCTCTCTCATAGCTTGAGCCCAACGAGATGTAGAGTCTGCTAAAACTAAAATATCGAGTCCCATTTGACGATAATACTCAGCTATCGTAACAGCCATATAAACTGACGCTTCTCTTGCAGCTACCGGCATCGAAGAGGTATTACAAATAATAACCGTGCGATTAATTAACGGTTCATTAGTTCTACTATCTATGAGCCGAGGAAACTCTCTTAATACTTCAACAACCTCACCAGCTCTCTCTCCACATGCAGCAACTATTACAATATCTACATCTGTAT
>JAAKFN010000119.1 GCA_011065045.1 Candidatus Anoxychlamydiales bacterium | reverse complement strand
ACTTTAAGTTTTTTCAACTCAACAATGCTATTTGGGAGCGATTTCAATGAAAATAACTCTTCCATTTCTAAAGATTCAAGTGATTTTAGATTACCAAGAGTGTTAGGAAGGGAAATCAAAGAACTACACCTTTCAATCTTCAACATTTTTAAAGATTCTAGATTCCCTATGCTTTCTGGTATAGATGTTAGTAAATTACAATCAGATATTGAAAATTCTTTAAGATTTTTTAGATTTCCAATGTCTTCTGGTATAGATGTGAGTAAACCACATTTATTAATTTGTAGAACTTCAAGTTTTTTCAACTCAACAATGCTATTTGGGAGCGATTTCAATGAAATTAACTCTTTTATTTCTAAAGATTCAAGTGATTTTAGATTCCCAAGAGTGTTAGGAAGAGAAATCAAAGAACTACATTTTTCAATCTTAGATATTTTTAAAGATTCTAATTTGCCAATACTTTCTGGTAAGGATTCTAGCTGTCTACAATTACCTACATAAAGTTTTTCAAGTTTCCTTAAATTTCCTATACTTTCAGGTAAAATTTCTAAAGCCCTACATTCTACGATTCCAAGGGCTTTAAGGTTAAGTAAATTTATAAGGTATTTTGGTAAAGTTTTCAATTTTCTACTTGAAATAACCAGTTCTTCAAGAAACTGTAATTCATTTAAATTCTCAGGTAGTATTTCAAGGTCTAAATTATAACTTAAATCTAAATAAGTTAGGGGTTTTAATGAATCTATAATTTTAAATTCATTAAAAGTATTGTAAGATTCCTTGTAAATTTCAGGATTTTCGTCGGCTTCATCAAAGTTTCCTAACCATAAAGTTTTTAAGCCCTGGATATTTTCAAGTCCTATTATTTCATCCATATCACTGATTTCTTTTCTCCGTAAATCAAGAAATCCTTCCTCATCTACAAAGATTTTCTCTTCATGAACAATTACAAATTGGGTTTCGATTTTAGTCATTTTATTTTTTTGATTTCCTTTTAATATTTAAAAATGAGAAAATTTTCTTAATATACTTTTGTGAGCATTTCTTAAACAGAAAATCCTTAAAAAAATAAAATCATAATCATAATTAGAAACAATTATGTTTATTTATGATCTTTATAAGTCATTCACATCAGGATGATTCGGTAGCAAATACACTCTGCGATTATTTAGAGAAGCATGATATAATATGTTGGATTGATCATCGTGATGCGAAACCTGGAAGTCAATGGGAAGAATCAATTATAACGACCATTAAAAATTCAAATATAGTTCTCCTTGTTTTCTCAAATCATGCGAATGTTTCTAAACATGTTGGACGAGAGTTAGCTATTGCGGCTAAATATGAAATTAACATTATTCCATTTAAAATTGAAGATATTGAATTTAACGATAAGTTCGAATATTATCTTATTGATATACAATATTATGAAGCAGTTGGTCCTTCTCTAGAAAGTCATTTGAATAAACTGCTTGATTTTATTAATGAAATTTTAGATCAGATTAAAAGTAAAATCTCAACTAAACCTACAGTTGAACGCAGATTTTTTAATGGTGTATATTTGCCAAAACAAGAAGTAGAATTTCTTGAAGAAATTGAAAGAATAACAGGTAAATATTTTGAATATTTAGAAGACCACGAATTTCTAATAAACGAGAATTTTAGACATCTTGCATTATTACTCAATGAAAAAAATACTATTCAAGGAATAGGAATAAGAACCTGCATTTTAAAAAGATTGCCTTATTCCATAAAAAAAATTGAATTTCTAAACACTCTTGTTTTAGAGCATGTCGATTTAGAGAAAATGCCAAACTGGATTACAGAAATTAAAAATCTTGGCTTTTTATGTTTGAGTGGCAACAAATTAAGTTATTTTCCGGAAAATTTTGTAGATCTTAGTTATTTGGATGTTTTAGATTTAAGTTATAACAAAATAGCATTACTACCTGATTTATTCGGGGTTATGGAATTTCAGATCCTTAATTTATCTGACAATAATTTAACTACACTACCCTTTTCTTTTTTAAATATCAATGCTGATGAAATTTATTTAGCAGGAAATCCTTTGGAAAAAGAACCAGACTTGAAAGTAAGATATATAATTGAAAAAATTAACAAATTTCATCCCTATCTGATTGATATAGTTCTACCTGAGTTTAATTTTGAATTTGAGGATAGAGATGAAGATAAAATTGATAGAATTAACAAGTTAATTGAGGAATATGACACATTTAGCATAATCATATCTGAAGAATTTTTAGAAAGCGAGAGATGGCAAGATAAAATATGTTATGAATTAATTGAAATAGGGTATACTAGTATAGATAGGTTATTAGATGATGATTTTCTATTAGGGGATCCTGAAATTCAATATGTCGCTGAAGAGATATTGCATTTTATATTATGTGACATAAAACCAAACTGGAAAGAGATAGTAACTTGTGAAGATTTTTTTATTTAATCCATGAATTGAACCAGATTGGAAAAAAAGTGTTTCAGATGAATATTTTATTTCTGTTGTTCTATAATACTTTATTTAAGAACATCTACTCCTCTATCTAACAAGTAATAAACTTGTCTAGGGATTTCTTTAAAATTATTACCATAGAGGACGAGTTTCTTCAGAGAATAAATATCGGCAAGTTTTTCTGGCAAGAATGTAAGAAAATTATCACTCAAATTTAGAAGCTCAAGGGATTTTAATTCACAAATTGCATCTGGAATAGTAAATAGATTATTAAAATTAAGATAAAGGGTCTTCAAAGATGATAATTTTCCAATAGAATCAGGAATTCTTTCTATTTTATTAAAATTTAAATAACATGTATGAAGTGATTTGAGGTTTCCAATCGAATCTGGAATCTCAGTTAAGAAGTTTCCTTTTAAATTAATATATTCGAGAGATTTTAATCTGCCAATAAAGGGGGGTAAAAATTCAATAGAGTTTTTATTTAATTCAAGAATTCTGAGTGAGGACAATTTGTAAAAAGAATCAGGGAAGCTATTAATATTACTGCTTTGTAGATATAACTCCTCCAGAGATCTTAATTCGCCAAAATTCTCTGGGAGACTTGTTAAACTATAGATCCGGGCTAAATTCAGATATCTAAGATCTTTTAACTCTAATAATTCATCTAGAAAATTAATATTGTTACTCTTATAAAAACTTAAACCACATACGTGCTTATCTTTTACATTGATCCCCATTTTCGTATTTACTTTTAATACTTCGACTAATTCAAAAGATTTTTTCAAAATGTTCTCAATTTTTAAAATTACCTTGTTCTCATTATCAGGGAGCAGTTTAATTATCTCTTTCTTTGCTTTAATTCTTTTTTTAATTTCTTCGGTTTCTTTTCTTTTTTCTTCCTCTGCTTTCAAGATCAATCTTTCCGCAAACTCTGTTCCACTAACCCAACCCTGTAGTGAGCAAATTTCCAAAGAATTTCGAAATAACCTTATGGATTCATCCCATTCTCCTGAACAATATGCTCCTTTTGCAGAACTAATCATTTTTCCATTTTCTTCTCCTATTTTTGACGATGCTTCTTCTCTCTCAATTCTTATTCTTATTTGACCTTCTTGATATGGTATACCTCCTATTTTGACAATCAAGCCTTCAAATTTTAGGTTAATTAGAGCATCATCTGACTTAAATGAGTATTCAGAAAAATTAACTTCCATAAGTTTAGTAAAAAATCTGATCGTTTTAGGAACTCTCTCTAGGTATATTGAAGAAATATCTAAGGAAATTAAGAAACTATCCTTATTTACTTCAAAAATCTCTACTAAATTGTTTATTTCTTTCTGGAGTTCTTTTAAAAGTTCATAATCACTATACCTTACCATTTTTCCTCTAAAAGGGATCTTCTCCTCTAAGTGAGTGATTGAAGTGTCAATACTAGTATTTTTTTTAATTGTTAAAATTATATTATCTATAGTCAAATTAGGATCATTTTCATCAAATTCTACCCCCAATTTTGGAGAGAGTAATGGTGGAATATATTTAGGATCTAAATAAACTGGTATAATTGATTTTTTTAAACTAATCGCAGCTCTCCATTCCATTGCAACAAATTCTGAATTTAAAGAATTTGGAGAGCAAAAAAGAAGAAGAACATCGCATCTATCTAAGTACTCATTCATATATTTAATAAAATCATCACGGGCGTACTCTTCGCAATATAAAACATCTTCAATTTCAGGATAATTGAGTAATAGTTTGGCAAGTTTTGATATTTTAAAAATTCTTGAATCTTTTATAGCATAACTGACAAAAATTATTAAAGTCATGATTTTCCCTTATTTAATTGAATTCATTTTAAATATAAAGAACAATCTCGATTTATAATTTATGTAATGATAACAAAATGACTAATGATGAATTTAGCATAAATCTACAGGAAATCTTAAAAAATTTTGATAAACTTCAAAAATTTCTAGTTGAGCAAATTATCTTAAATTTCAGAGAATGGTGTGAAACTTTAACCATTCCAAAACAAATTGAAGAATTACTTTGGGGAATAAATCGTGAAATTCAGCCATTTCACCATAAAATTAATGGAAATATTCCTGATTTAGCTCCTGGGAAGAATCTCAGTCAAAAAGGATATGGTATAGACGGTCTTTTAGAAATTAAACATAAAGCAAGACGAATATGTAAAGACGATCTCTTAGAATATGCTATCCTAAGTGATTATTTAAAATATTTTGGGTATTGTATGAGAAATGTTAAACATTCTAATAAAATTGATAAAATTATGGATTTATTTACCAAATTAAAGAATTATTTTGAAGTTAATATAGTTAAAAAAACACCTATGAATAATAAGACAAACAAGTTTGATTTCAAAAATTCTCCTTATTCTATACTTTGTTTTGATGATCAATTTGATAAAATTCTCAATTTCTTTGTTTATATTTCACTAAGTCACTTAGAAAATATGTTAAGTAAAGCGGAAGTTAGAGAAAGAGATTTAAATGATATTGAAGAATCTAAATTTCAAGTAGATTTACACCTTCATTCACATTATTCTGATTGTAGTACTCAATCTGTAGGAGAAATTTTATGTAAAGCTAAGGAAATTGGACTAAAAACACTTTCTCTTACTGATCATAACAATTTTGATGGTGTTTGTAAAGCAATAAAGATTAGTTCT
>JAAKFN010000118.1 GCA_011065045.1 Candidatus Anoxychlamydiales bacterium | reverse complement strand
AATGATTTTGAATAATTATTACACAATGCAAAAGATTAGACAATGGAAGGAATTGCCTCTTTCTAAGGATTTAATTTTTGAAATTCACAGAACAATTACAGATCAAACTTTAGATAATTCAGACGGTGCAGGAAGGTTACGAAAGGCAGATGAGTCGGTAGTCGTAGAGGAATGCCTTTCAGGAGATGTTTTGCACGATCCACCGCATGCAGATGAACTCTCAGAAAGATTGGAAGCCATGTGTGATTTTGCGAATGGGAAAACGCCTGATCAATTTATTCATCCAGCTATTCGTGCAATCATTTTACATTTTTGGTTGGCTTATGATCATCCTTTCATAGATGGAAATGGAAGGACGGCTCGTGCTTTATTTTATTGGTTAATGTTGCGTCATGGATATTGGCTTTTTGAGTTTATTTCTATTTCTGAAATTATTTTAAAAGCCCCTGTTCAGTATGGAAAAGCTTTTCTTTATACGGAAACAGATGAAAATGATCTCACTTATTTTATTATTCATCAAACTGAAGTTATCCGGAAATCAATGAAATCATTACATGATTACATTAACCATAAAGCAGATGAGTTGAATGAGGTAGAATTACTAGTTAGAAGAGATGGAGATTTTAACTCCAGACAAGAATCTTTGTTGGCTCACGCCCTGCGTCATCCAGGAGCAAGTTATAGCATAGAAGTTCATAAAAATAGTCATCGTATTGCTTATGATACTGCTAGGCATGATTTACAAGATTTATCTAAAAAGGGAGTGTTAAAAATGGAAAAAAAAGGAAAGGCATTTATTTTTATAGCTCCAATTGATTTAGCTAATCTTTTACAGAATAAAAAATAGGTTTGATTTAGTCGAAATGGAAGAGGAGGGATGCTTTCAAAGTTTTTGATAGGTTTAATGCTATCTTAATAGATCTCTATTTTCCTCGTCCGCTTTTACCAGCTGAATTAAATCTACCTCGGTACATTGATGCATTTGGGCGGGAGCTTTCACGCCTAGTAGAATAATGATTTCTTGCATTACCTGAAAATGGTTTTTTGCCACCACGTGCATTACGTCCATTACGGCCATTCATAATCGGCTCTGCCTTAATAGATGGGTCTGGTTCATAACCGGGGATTACCGTTTTTGGTAATTCACGCTTGATAAGAATTTCTATGTCTTTAAGCAGTTTAAGTTCGTCGATACATACCAATGATACAGCTTCTCCTTCACGACCGGCGCGACCAGTACGACCGATACGGTGCACATAATCTTCAGCTACATTTGGTAATTCAAAGTTTACAACATGAGGCAGTTGATCTATATCGAGACCTCGAGCTGCGATATCGGTTGCAACGAGGACACGTATAGAGTTATCTTTGAATCTCGATAGCGCTAGAGTGCGTGCGCTTTGGCTTTTGTTGCCATGGATAGCAGCTGAGGTTATTCCGTTTTTTTCCAGATGTCCAGCTAGTCGATTCGCTCCATGTTTGGTTCTTGTGAAGACCAGTACTTGGGGCCATTTTTTTGAATTAATCAAATGAGTTAATAGATCGCTTTTGCGTATACGATCAACTGGGTAGATTAACTGCTCTATTTGTTCAGCTTCAAGATTATTGCTTGCAACTTCAATCATTATCGGAGAATTTAAAAGATTGTCAGCAAGCCTCTTAATATCTTTTGAGAAAGTTGCTGAAAATAGTAAATTTTGTCTTTTCTTTGGTAGAAGATTAATGATTTTTTTCACATCATGAATAAAACCCATATCCAACATTCGATCGGCTTCGTCTAAAACCAAAATTTCTACTTTAGAGAGATCTACAGTTTTTTGATTAGCATGGTCCAGTAATCTTCCCGGTGTGGCTACTAAGATATCTACACCACTACGTAATTTTGAGATTTGTGGATTAATATTGACTCCACCAAAGACTGTTGTGGATTTTAAAGATAAATACTTACCATAAGTATCTACGCTCATCGCTACTTGTGCAGCTAGTTCGCGTGTTGGGGTAAGGATCAAAGCGCGAGGAGAGCGATGAGATCTACTTGGAGGAGAGTGCTTGCTTAAGAGATGTAGTAAAGGCAGGGTAAATCCTGCAGTTTTACCAGTACCCGTTTGAGCTCTACCCATAATATCAAGCCCTTTAAGGATTACAGGAATACTTTGAAGTTGGATAGCGGTAGGTTTGCTATAACCTTTTTTTAAAACAGCTTTAATTAGTTCGGCCGAAAGACCGAGGGAATCAAATGACATATAAAATGCTCCAAAAGCCACCTGTTACAAGCCTTTCTCTAATAATTGATCCAGGTAGAGAGTTATTAATTTAATCTGAAAGGACATTAATGATCACATTAAAGGCTATAAATATCAAGAAGTAAGATTATTTGTTTTTTATAATTATTGAAAATATTTATGTGATATTTTTTAGAGAATTTTTACCTAAAAGTTTTTCTCTCATTAAATAAATAAATTTAAGGTTGGGTTTTTTTGGGATATGGAAGCGAAGAGAGGCTCTCAGAAATTTTAATTAGGGCTCTGTTAGCAAAAAAATATATCCTTAACAATCTAATAATCAGCTATATAAGGTTGATTGGTTTTTGGGAATGAAATTTTTATAAGTACTTTGCTTTTAGATTTATCCGAAATAAGCTATAATGTTTCGAAATTGCTCAAACAAATGAGCCCCATTGATATAATTTGAAAATATATTTGTGGTTTTATTTAAATACTTTAAAAGAAAGGAAAATTCAAATGGCTAAATCCAAAGGTAAAGTTAAATTTTTTAATTCACAAAAAGGCTTCGGCTTCATCACACCTGATGCAGGTGGAAAGGAACTATTCGTTCATGTTAACAGTCTTGCAGGTGGCACGGACTCTTTAAGCGAAGGACAAGTTGTTGAATACGATGAAGAAGAAGGACGCAAAGGACCAGAAGCTAAAAATGTTGAAGGTTTATAGTAACCAATTTGCTTCAAATGAACTCTACTCTCTTCGATGCTTATGTTATGCTGATTACATATGTTAGGAAAACTATCCGATAGTTTTCCTTCAGTATCTTTGCAAAGAATTCTTGAAAGTTTGTTGTTAATGCAAATTCGAATATAAATCTCTAGAGATTAATGAGGATTAAGGCCAGATCATTTGATCTGGCCGAAATAGAGGTGTAGATATCCATTCAGAACTTTTCATTTGTTTTTTTCGTAAAAAGAAATTGTTATGTATTTAATTGGTTAAAGAATAAATATAAGAAAAGAACTGGTATGTAGAGGTTTGCATGAATATCAAACTGTTTCAAATAGTCATTGTAGGTATTTTTTTTCAGTGTTCATTGATAATGGCTGAAACTAAAGTTGAAGAACCTCGTCAAGTCATCTACCTTCAACCGAACACAACCCAGTTGTTTACTGAACTTTATCAAGCTCATGGCTTGCTTAACCCTCCTCGAAGAACTTTCTTTGAAAGTGCGCTTTATTTAGATCAGTCAACTCAACCTTCAATAGTTCCCTTGCAACCTTCAAACGAAATTATTTTTGATCATGCCAGTCAAGTCCTCTCGCAATTCCATCGGCGAGTGAATGACCTAGAGCTTTATATAGATCCAAATAAGCCAAAACCATTCTTTTATACTGCGTCTGGATCAAAACATCTTATAGTTGCCCTTGTTTATGCCATTGCAAAATCTGAGCCCAATAAAAAATTCGTTTTTGTGGAACAAACTCCTTTTTATTCAGGTCATCCAAATGCTGTTTCAGGGATATTTAATTATCCTAATGTGCGGTTTTTTGCCTTTGAGGATCCTTCTGAAATAAAACTTGAACATGGAGAAGTACTTGTAGAATTTGTGACCTCTCCAAATAATCCGGATGGAAAATTTAGAAAACCTCTAACTAATGCTGATATTATTATTGCAGATTTTGTATTTGCTTCATCAGCATTTGGAAAGGAGGGAACCGGTTATATCGATCAAAATATCGAATGGATGAAAAAGGCAAGAGCAGCTGGTAAACATGTCTTTAGCTTCAATTCAGCCTCCAAACAATTTGGAAAAACAGCAGCCCGTTGTGGATACATATGGTATCCGCTCTACGATGAGTACTCTGCTTCAATCTTTAAGAATTTTTTTGATTTTATATCATCTACAACTGTGGGGGGAGGATCGAGTGGATTGGAAGGTTTTCTAGATCTAATAAAAGCTTTTCTTGAGCTTCCGGATGCAGGGAAAGCTCTTAGGAGCGATGCATACAAAAGTTTGGTTAAAAGACATGTTCTTGTTAAGAAAGAGTTGCTCAGGCGTTATCCTGGTTCAATTGTCACAAGTATTCCAGGTAGTCCAACATTGTTTGCGGAAATTAATGATCGTCGCATTCCAAATGAAAGAGCTTCAGATGTAATATTTGATGATTTGAGAGTCGCTGTGAATAACGGAGAGCCAATGGGAGAGACAAATGAATTCGTTCGGTTGAATCTCTCTGGGTATAGTTCTCTTATAGCTCGATTTCTCAATCGTTTAGCAGGTGAAGAAAGATATACCGCGCAAGATGTGTTAACTCTCCCAACTCATAAATGCTTTCATTCGACTATTTGTGCGTCCAGCTCATCTAGCACACAATATTTTGTAAATCCAGGAGATTGCTTCATTGATGCAGATGCCAATAAAGGTCCAATAGAGATTGTGTTGCCAGAGTTTATTGATTATGAAAAAAGCGAAGTTATTTCTGTCAGAAAAATTGATTTTTCTGAAAATCTAGTTGTTATTAAATCTGAAAACTTTACATTCTCTCTTGAAAAAAATAATCAACGTTTAAATGTTCAGTGGACTCAGTCATTTTACCCTAATGGGAATTGGCAGGTTATTAACAGGTAAGAATGAATCGAACCTTGGAGAAGGAGAGATGCATTCAGAACTTTTGATTTAGCAATCTATGGATTAGTTTCATAAGCAAAACTCTCAATATCGGTTCTTTAAACTCTATTATCATGGAAAATAGAGTGTTCGCCAACAATAATCCTTATTAAGCCAAACTAATTTTAAGATGTTTACCTACAGCATTTGCAGCTTTTGCAAAAGTCATTAATGTTGAAGGACTCTCTGGATCTAAAATACGGTCGACAGCCGAACGGCTAGTTTCTAATCTTATAGCAAAGTCTGATTTATCAATTTTTTGTTTTTTCATTTCTTTTTCTAGTTGATAAACAAAGACTCTTTTAGCTGCAGCAGCTGTTGTTTCTTCAAATAAA
>JAAKFN010000117.1 GCA_011065045.1 Candidatus Anoxychlamydiales bacterium | reverse complement strand
ATTAAAGCTCTTTCAGCTAACTTTCCATGACCAATTTCTCTTCTTCCCGGAAATCCTACTCTTCCAACTTCTCCAACTGAAAAAGGAGGAAAAAAGTAATGCAGATAAAATCTATGAGCTCCATCACCGTGAAGATCTTCATATCTCTCTGCCATGTTTTCTCCACCGAGGGTACATACAGCAATAGCTTGAGTCTCTCCTCTAGTGAAGACAGCGCTTCCATGTGTTCTTCCTAAAAAACCTATTTCAGAATCAATTTTTCTAATTTCATTAAACTCTCTACCATCTATTCTCTTATTTTCTTCTAATATTTTTTTTCTCATAAGTGATGAGCTAATCTTTTTAAAAGCTGTGAAAACATCTCTTTTTGGATAGATAGGCTCTGAAGTATCTAATTTGTATGTTTCTATTAGCTTTGCATTTAGATCGTCAAAATCTTGTTCTCTTAGTTTTTTATCTTTAACAGAGAGAGCTTCAATAATTTGAGCAGATGTTTTCTCTGCAACATCATCTATAATTTTTTGATCAATTATATGAAGGCCAACTCTATTTTTCTCTTTTCCTATTTTTTCTGCCCATGCAGAAATTTCTAAGCAGATTGTTTTAATGGATTTATGTCCAAGGTCAATAGCTTCTAAAATTTGCTCTTCTGTTAAAAAGTTAGAATATCCTTCGATCATTAAAATAGCATCATCTGTGCCAGATAGAATCAAGTCAAGATCACTGTTTTTCATCTCTTCTGATGTTGGATTGATTATGTATTCGTTGTTTATATAACCAACTCTTACTGCACCAACTGGTTTTTTTAATGGTATATCAGAGATAGCAAGTGCTGCAGAGGCTGCGCATATCGCTAAAACATCTGGAAGATGAAGTGAATCATATGAATATACATATGATAAAATTTGTGTGTCTTTATAATAACCGTCTTCAAAAAGAGGACGGAATGATCTATCCGTTAAACGGCTCGTTAAAATCTCTTTCATTGTCGGCTTGCCTTGACGTTTAATGAATCCGCCAGGGGTTTTGCCAACTGATGAGAACTTTTCTTGATAATCCACTCTAAGGGGTAGAAAATCTATATCATCTAGTGCTTTTTTACCTGCACAAACTGTAGATAAAATTGTAGTATCTCCAACATGCAAGAGCACTGCGCCATTTGCTTGTTTTGCAATGAGACCTGTTTCTAAAGTAATTTCTTTACCTTCTATCGTAAATGCGATCTTGTTTCGATCCATATAATTCTCCTATAAGTAAAAAGAAAAGATAAAAAAAGATTAAAAATCAGAAAGAAAATTTCAATATACCTATTGAAGTTTTTTTTCTAATCTCTATTCTTTTCAAATCTTTTCTCTAATGTTAAAAAAAATATGCCAGTAAAATTTTTACTAGCAAAAGTGTAATATTTACTTTCTTAAATTTAGCTTAGCAATCAAAGATTGGTAACGCTTTGTATCAGTAGAGTTTAAATAGTCAAGTAGCTTTCTTCTTTGTCCAACAAGCTTTAATAGAGCTAGTCTTGATCCATGATCTTTAGGAGCTAATTTTAAGTGTTCTGAAACTTCTGCTATTCTTTCAGTTAAAATAGCTATTTGAACGTCAGCAGATCCGGTATCTTTTTCATGCAATTGAAATTTTTTTGTTATCTCTTCTTTTGTTCCTTTGTCTAAAGACATAGAGTCTCCTACATTTTTGATTTTTAATTTACATATAGTTTAGCTGAAAAAGATTTACTAATCAAGTTTTTAACTATTTTGAAAAAATGATTGAAATGCTTTAAAAAAAGGATTTGAGCTACTATAATCGTAAATAGATATAGTATGTATACTTGAATAATTATTTTGAAAATAACCTAAAATATTGAATATGGATAAAGATAATTTTTTTATGTTGGAAGCTCTTAAAGAAGCTAAAAAAGCTTTTGACATCGATGAAGTTCCAGTTGGTTGTGTGCTAGTTCATAACAATAGAGTCATTGCAAGGGGCCACAATCAAGTAGAAAAATTAACAGATGCTACAGCTCACGCTGAGATGATATGTTTAACATCAGGATCAGCTCATTTCAATGATTGGAGATTAAAAGATACAATTTTATATACTACACTTGAGCCTTGTATTATGTGCGCAGGTGCTATTATCAATGCTAGAGTAAAAAAAGTAGTTTGGGCAGCTAAGGATTTAAGGGTTGGTGCAAACGGTTCTTTTATAGATGTTTTTGAAAAAAAGCATCCTATTCACGAAGTGGAGATTATATCTGGGGTTTTAGAAGAGATCTCATCTGATCTTTTGAGGGAGTTTTTTCAAAAGACTAGAAATAAAAAATTAATAAAAGATTAAGAAAATGCATCTAAAGGTAAATTATTATGGAAGTCGTCGAAAAAGCTAAAAAAATAATCATACAAGAAATTCCTAAAGTATTAGCTATATATCTATTTGGTAGTTATGCAACTGGTTCTCAAAGTGAAAGAAGCGATTTAGATCTAGCGGTTTTTTGTGATGAAAAATTAGATAAAGAAAAACTTTTTGATATTTCTCAAAAGATAGCAATTTCAATTAATATCGAAGTAGATCTCATTGATTTGTTAGATGCTTCTACTGTTTTTGCATTTCAAATTATTCATGAAGGTAAGATAATATATGGCGTAGATGAAAAGAAAAAAAAAATTTTTGAAAGCAAAATTGATTCAATGTATTTAAGATTGTATGATACTAGGAAAGATATCATTGAAAATGTAAAAAAAAGAAAAGGTGTTTACTGATGGATGATGTAATTTTAAATAAAGTGGCCAGTATCGAAAAATGTATTAAAAGAATTAAAGAAGAGTATGTTGGAAGTGAAGCGGAGCTTGAAACTAATTTTACAAAGCAAGATGCTATAATATTAAATCTCCAAAGAGCTTGTGAGGCTACTGTTGATTTAGCTGCAAGGTTAGTTCGTTTAAATAATCTTGGAATTCCTCAAAAAACAAGAGATGTTTTTATTTTTCTAGAGGATGGGAAAATAATATCTCAAGATCTATCTAAAAGACTTCAAAAGATGGTCGATTTTAGAGACATTGCCGTGCATGATTATAGAGCATTAAATTTAGAAGTTGTTAAATCAATAATCGAAAAGAAGCTAGGTGATTTTCTAGAATATACCAAGCTAGTTTTAGAAAAATTTTCGAGATGATTTTCATAAGTTTTTTGCTTTTTTTGATATTGCTTTTTGCTATTTCTTTCTAAATTTATTAATCAAAATTCTTGTAGTAAATATCAATGATCTCTCCATTCTATTTAATACATGAAAAGGCGAGTATCTTTGAAAGATTATAACACTATAAAAATAAGCGAATATACTCACTGATAAATATCCAAAAAATGAAATTAAATCCATGCTAGATAATGAAGATAATAGATTTAAACAAATAAGACCTAAAACTAAATAGTAATGCTTGATAGGAAGAGCAAAAAACAGAAAGATTTTAGTGTCACTTGGCATAAACATCATCCAAGCAATTAAAACTGAATATAGAGTTATCGTAGATGAAGAGAACAGATAGTTTTGATAACCGATTAGCATAGTTAGTAGAATAACAAAACCTGAAAAAATAGAGCTTAAAAGATAGTAGATCAAAAACTGCTTATTCGATGTTTTTTCTACAACTTGAGATCCCATTATCCAGATAAGATATAGATTAAATAGTAAACCGATAATGAAACTAATAGCTATTCCATATCCTGGTTGAAGAAGTGTGTATGTTATTAACTGCCAGAAAAAATAACTTTTTATTCCAGGTATAGATAAAGAGAAGATATATTGAATAAAATTAGTTTTTATAAAAGGAGTTAAAATAGCTGAGATTAGGCTAACTGCTAAAGTGAGTATAACTATAGCTTTTATTATAAAGGGAGTTTTTGTGGGACCTAATTTAAATGATGTTTGGTATGGCATAATTTTTATCGTTGTTTTTATTTGTTATAATAGTTTTTTTTAGATTTTTAGAGAATGAAAAATCTAAATAGTCATTGAAAAATAATGAAAATCTAGTTATTAAAATATTTAGGTGAACTAAAGAAAGAGTCTATTTTTGTGGGATTAGATTATTTTGATAAAATATTTTTTATTAATCTAGATCATCGAGAAGATCGAAAAGATTGTCTTTTAAATCAGTTATCTAAACTAGGTGTAAAGGAAGATAAGATAGTTCGGATTTCAGCTACTTTTGATCCTTTAAATGGGCATAGAGGATGTGCAATGAGCCATATCAAAGCCCTTAATTTAGCAACTGAGAATAATCTAAATAATGTTTTGATTTTAGAAGATGACTGTCTCTTTTTACAAAATAGGGCTAATTTAGATAAACTCCTCAAATATTTCTTTGAAACTGTAGATCATTGGGATGTATTTTTTTTAGATTTATGTACAAAAGGCGCTCAAGATACAAAATACAAAAAGATAAAAAAGGTTTTAAAATCTATAAGAACACATGCATATGCTGTAAATAAACACTATATACCTACTTTAAAAAAATGTTTTACTGAAGCGCATTCTCTTTTACAAAATGAACTTTTTTTTAGCCAAACGTTGTCTCTTGCAATAGATAGATACTGGCATAGGCTTCAAAGAAAAGATAATTGGTATATGCTAGATGCTGCCATTACTAAACAATCAACTTCCTATAGTGATATAGACTATATGGAAAAAATAGGACAATACTATAAATAAAAATTTTTAGATCTAATTATATAAAAAATCTATTTTCTGAAAACCTAGGTTTTTAAAAATCCTTGTTTTTTATGGAGCTTTTCGTTTAAATATATATATATAATTAATCGGAGAATATAAAAATGAAAGAAAAAATCCATCCTCCATATCAAGAAATTTTGTTTGTTGACTCATCAAATGGTTATAAATTTGTATGTGGATCTACTCTGCAACCTAAAGAGAAAGAAGAGTTTGAGGGAAAAACATACCCAGTTTATAAAGTACCAATATCATCAGCTTCCCATCCTTTTTTTACAGGTAGTAAACAATTTATTGATACAGAAGGTAGAGTTGATCGGTTTTCTAAAAAATATGCTATGAAAAAACAGCAATCTTTAAAAGAGAAGGAAAAAGAAAAAGAGAATCAAGAGAATGCTAAAAAGAAGAAAAAGAAGCCCAAAGCGACTAAGAAAAAATAAGTTTTTATGGAAGAAAAAGTAAAAAAACTTCTTGAAAGACTTCAAGAAGTTGAATCTCTTTTAGGGAAACCTGACATCTTTTCAGATCAAAAAAAA
>JAAKFN010000116.1 GCA_011065045.1 Candidatus Anoxychlamydiales bacterium | reverse complement strand
TTACATAAATGCAAATATTTATTTTAATATGAGCGAGCAGTTAATTTTATTCTAAATTATTTGAATACAAGCTTTTGTTTATTAAAAAACCTTGTATAAAATTTTTAAACATGCTTTTCTAATTAATTATTAATTAAAAAAGGAGCAAAAATAATGTCTAATTACCAATTGCCGGATCTAAAATATGATTATGGTGATTTAGAACCTATAATTACTGCAGAAATGCTTGAGATTCATCATAATAAACACCACAGAGCTTATGTAACTAAATTAAACGAAGCTTTAGAAAAATATCATGAAGCTGAAAAGAAAAAAGATGCTGAAAAGATGGTAGAGCTGCAAAGCGCTATTAAATTCAATGGAGGAGGACATATCAACCATTCTATTTTTTGGCAGATTCTAGCCCCCATTAAAAACGGTGGAGGGGACTTAAAAAAAGAATATTCAGTTTATAAAGCTATCGAAAAAGACTTTGGATCATTTGAAAAGTTTCAAGAGATTTTAAATAGTAAATCAACTGTAGTTCAAGGCTCTGGCTGGGGCTGGTTCGGGTTTAACAGACAAAATAAATCTTTGGTAATTCAAACATGTCAAAATCATGATCTACTCAGTGCTAGAGGAGTTTTCCCAATTTTTTGTATTGATGTATGGGAACATGCTTATTATTTGAAGTATAAAAATGTTAGAGCAGAGTATATAAAAGAAATTTGGAAAATCTTAAATTGGCAAGAAATCGAGAATCGCTATAAAAAAATTATTACTTGATAGGCAAAAGATTAATTATTTATTTGCATTTATTGTCTAAGCATTTGGTTTTAAGCGGCTTGAATTGCAATAATAAGCTTGTCCTATTTCTTTAAATTAGGTAAAATAGTACTAAATTTAAAAGTAGTGGACTATGGGACTTTTTTCAAGATCAAAGCCAAAAATTAAGGTTGAGACAACCAAAAAAGATAGTTATAGCGGTTGGATTAAATGCTCAAATTGCCTGGACATGATCCATGCAAATGAGCTAAAAGACAACTTAAATTGCTGTCCAAAGTGTGATTATCACTATAGGCTCTCTGCAACCCAAAGAATGGATCTTATTTTAGATGAGAAGTCTTTTACTCTAATGTTTACAGATATAAAACCAAAAGATACTCTGAAATTTGTAGATACTCAAAAATATTCAAAAAGACTAAAAGCGGCCCAAGAAAAATCAAAAAATGATGAAGCCATACTAGTAGGTACTGGTAAAATTAATGATCAAAAAATTGCTATAGGGATTTTAGATTTTAGTTTTATGGCAGGTTCAATGGGATCTGTAGTAGGAGAGAAACTCACACTTTTAATAGAATATGCAATCGAAAAAAAACTGCCCCTAGTTATTGTATCTGCATCAGGTGGCGCTAGAATGCAAGAATCTATTTTATCTTTAATGCAGATGGCTAAAACATCAGCTGCTTTAACAAGATTGCACGCTGCGAATCTTTTATATCTATCAGTTTTAACAAATCCCACAACAGGTGGTGTTACAGCATCTTTTGCGTCTCTTGGTGATATAATAATAGCAGAACCAAAAGCTTTGATTGCTTTTGCAGGACCTAGAGTTGTTGAACAAACTATAAATCAAAAACTTCCAGATGGCGCTCAAAAATCTGAGTTTTTATTAGCGAACGGAATGATCGATTTGATAGTAAAAAGAAGTGAATTAAAGAAAAAAATTTCTTTTTTTATTGATTTTTTTATGAATAATCCAAAAGATGTATCTAATGGCAAACAAAAACGCAAACTAAAGCAGTTATTAAAAATAACTGATAGTGCTAAAGAAGACAAAGCTTTCAAGTAAAAAAAAGTAAATGAACAAAATCCAAGTTAAAATAATTACAAAAGATGACTCAGATGATTTCATTCCTGTATACGCTACTAAAGATGCGGCAGGAGCGGATTTAAAAGCCGATATTTTAGATGATATTGATCTATTACCTCATGAATCTATATTAGTGCCAACCGGGATCTTTTTAGAAATACCTAAAGATTTTGAAGTTCAAATTAGACCGAGAAGTTCTCTTGCCCTAAAACATAAAGTTACAGTTTTAAATTCTCCTGGTACTATTGATTCAGATTATCGTGGAGAGATTAAAGTTATCTTAATAAATCATTCAAACGAAGCCTTTAAAATTACAAAAAAAATGAGAATTGGGCAGATGATACTAGCGCCAATATACAAGGCTGAATTTATAAAAGTTGAAAAATTAGCCATATCGAATCGAGGGGAGGGAGGCTTTGGCCATACTGGGACGCATTAAGAAAGCTAAAAGCTTTGCTGATTTTTTAAACCGTTTTAAAAAAAAATCAGAAATGAAAATTTCTAATTATTTAGATATTAATAATATTACTTTTTTAAAATCTAAAACTAGAAATGATGCTATTTCTGAGCTGATAGATCTTTTAGAGAAATCAAAAGTTTTAAAAAATAGAGATCAATTTTATAAAAAAATTATCGAAAGAGAGAAAATTGTCTCTACTGGAATCGGTATGGGCGTAGCTATTCCTCATGCTAAAATGAACACGTTTGATGATTTTTTTATAGCATTTGGAATTCAGAAGGACACTAAAATAAATTGGCCTTCAATAGATAATTTACCTATTAGATTAGTGTTTATGATTGGAGGACCAGACTCTAGACAAAATGAATATCTAAAACTTTTATCAAAACTAACTATTGCTATAAAAAATGACTATTTAAGAAGAAATATCTTAACTGCTACTTCTAAAGAGCAGATCAAAAAATATTTCTCTCAATTTTAATTTTTTATTTTTTTAAAAAAATATCTTCAATTGATTTATTTTTTATGATATTTAATTTATACTAGATTTAGTACAAAAAGGCATAAAAATGGACTTAACAATTAAAGATGTTTCTGAACTTTTAAATGAACCTGAGACAACCATTAAAAAATGGTTTCAAGATGGAAAAATTCCCGGCTATAAATTAGATAATCAAATTAGATTTTCAAGATCCGAGATAGAAAATTGGATGATGAGATCAAAAACACAAAAAGAAAAACCCTCAGATGTTCTAGATAGTAAAAATATTATCAATCTAAAAAGTGAAAAAGCAAAAAAAATAGTCGCTAAAAAAATAGGAACTCAAGCTTTTTCTTTATTCAGAGCCTTATATAAAGGGACTGTTATAAATAACATTCATGGTACGACCAAAGAAGATGTTATCAAATCAGCTGTTAAAATCTTTGCTAAAAATCTATCTTTAGATGCCAATGTTTTAACAGATCTCTTATTAGATAGAGAAAAATTAATGCCAACATCTTTAAATCATGGGGTTGCTGTTCCTCACACTAGGGATTTTTTGATTCCTAAATCTTATGATGTCGTAAATGTTGTCTATTTAAATAAACCAATAGAATATGGCGCTTTAGATGGCGAAAAAGTAAAAACACTATTTTTCTTATTTGCCTCAGATGATAAAAGACATTTGCATTTGCTTGCTAAAATAGCTCATCTTACAAGAAATAAAGAAACCCTAGAGTTTATTCACCAGCATCCTGGTAAAGCTCATCTTTTAAACTTTATAAAGGATTGGGAGACTAAACTTAGCGTTCCAGGGCTTGAAAAGGTCAAGTAGTTTTGCTTTTTTGAAATCCTTTCCTTCCTTTGATGAAGTTCTATATTTCTAGGTCTATACATTCTTGTATTTTAGTTTTTTATTTTTATAATAATTATAAAAATAAAATTATAAATATAATGCTAGTTATATTTTTAATGATGAAATTTATTGATTTAATTTAAAGTACCTATATAATTAATTACTTTTTATTAACCCATAAAGGTGAAACTATGAAGAACGTAATGAAGATAGCAATTGGTCTTATGGTTGCTGCAACTGCTGTTGCAAGTGCTCAAGATCAAAAAGAAAAGTATTTTAAGAAAGACAGTTCTTACAAAACAACATATGTAAGATTTGGATCAGCTGCTATGCCAGTTGATGATTCTTATGTTATTGCTCCAGGCGTTTCTGCTGGATGGCAATATAGAGAAAACAGGCAAGGTGTAGATATATCTGTATCAGGCGCTAAAGCAAGTAAAGAGTCAAATGAGGCTCTATCATTTACTTTACCTAAAGTACAGTATCTAGCTTTCTTGCAAGATAACAAACCATCAAATAGGCACAATGCTTATTTTGGTTTAGGTGGTAGTTTATATGGTATCAATGTAGATCAAGAGAAAAAAAATGATAAAGATGAGACTGTAATTGAGAGAACTCAAGAATATACAGGCTTAGCTGCTAACGCATCTATTGGCTACAACTACAAACTAGGTAAAAAACTTCAAAGCACTATTCAGCTTGGAGCTAACATGCCAACACCTTTAGCTTTTAATTCAAAAGGAACGGTTTACAAACCTTCATTCGAATTAAGTTTAGGTCTTGGTTTCTAAATATAAATTTTCAAAATTAGATTTTTTATTTTGGATTTAAAAAAGCAAAAGTAGGCTTCGCCTGCTTTTGCTTTCATTGTATTTCAAGGTAGTTAAAATGCTTTTCTGTTTTTTTCAAACTTATAAGATATAAGGCTTTAGGTTGTGTCAGCCTGCGGTTGGAATTTATATCACGCCAAATCTTACAAAATTGGGTACATTTGGCGTGATATACAGAGTTTTTGTGTAAAATATTTTTTTTATTCAGGTTGAAAAATATAGATAATGATGTAAGTTGCTAATAATCAGTAAATGTTTCTCGACTTTAAATTTTTTAAAATCGTATATCACGCCAAATCTTGCAAAATAAGGTACATTTGGCGTAGTATAAAATCAAAAAAGGCTTTTATGAGAAATATTTGCGGAAGAGAAGAAGAGCTCAAACTTTTAAAAAAACTACTAAATGCTAATGAAGCTCAGCTTCTCGCTGTTTATGGTAGAAGACGAGTTGGAAAGACATATCTTATAGAGAATTTTTTCCAGGATAAGGGAGTTTTTTTTCGTTTCACCGGGATGAAAGGAGCGATATTAAAAGAACATTTATTAATTTTTCAAAAAGATATATCTAGACAACTAGTTATAGATAAAAAAGTACCTTCTTTTCGTAATTGGTTGGAAGCTTTCTTTTATTTAGGTGATATATTAAAAACATTGGATTGTACTAAAAAAATAATATTGTTTTTTGATGAGCTTCCTTGGATAGCTACTAGGAAATCTGGCTTCTTAAAAGCATTAGAACATTTTTGGAATCATACATTTTCTAAGAATCAAAATGCAATACTAGTTGTATGCGGATCAGCTGCATCTTGGATGATTGAGAAGATTGTTTATAACAAAGGAGGTCTT
>JAAKFN010000115.1 GCA_011065045.1 Candidatus Anoxychlamydiales bacterium | reverse complement strand
ACGCACTTTTTATTATTTTGGTTTCTTTTTTTAGATCGTAATTTAAATATTTTAATTCGTCAATCTTAACGAAAAACAAAATCATTATCACAAATCAATGGTAATTTTGGCTTCCTTTTATATCATCTTTAGGTATTTTTTTTAAGTAAGATACATGTATTATCAAAATGACTAGAAAATTTAACAATAACAGGACTAGGACAAGCAGTCAGAATGAGATAACAGCTGGCAATTCATCCCTTCCCTAAAGGAAAGGGTTTTCTTGCCATAAAAGGATAAAGGAATTCTGGATATGGCAAGTTAAAATTTTAATAAGAAGATTTTAAGTCTAAAATAATGCGTTAGTTAAACAATTTGCCGTCAATAGCTTATGTAAAAAACGAAGGTGTTGCAAATTGAAACTATCACTAAATATGATTAATTATTATTTGGTGATAGATAGTCTAGGGGTTTAAACTATCACCAAATGAGATAAATATTGATTTGGTGATAGAGATATTGTAAGATAGAACTATCACCAAAATAAGGGAAGAAGGATGCAGTTCTTTGGAAGGAATAAGGAGCTTAAAAAATTACAGGATTTGTTGGAAAAGCGCTCTTCAAGCTTAATTGTAATTAAAGGAAGAAGACGCATTGGGAAAAGTCGTCTAGCTCAAGAATTTAGCAAGTCTATGAAAACCTTTACCTTTATGGGCTTAACTCCTGAGGCAGGTATTACAGCACAAAACGAAAGAGAAAACTTTGCGAAACAATTAGAAATTAATACTGGTTTAAAGGGAATTAAGGCAGAAGATTGGAATGATCTTTTTTGGAATCTTTCAAATTTCGCGAAGGAAGGCCGAATAATTATTATTTTAGATGAGATTAATTGGATGGGGACAAATGATCCAACTTTTCTTGCTAAACTAAAATCTGCTTGGGATTTGTATTTTAGCCAAAATTCCGAATTAATAATGATTCTGACGGGGTCTATGTCTGGGTGGATTGATAAAAATATTCTAAGTAGTACAGGGTTTTTGGGAAGAATTTCACTTGATTTAACTCTCGATGAATTGCCATTACATCAATGCATACAGTTTTGGGCTGAATTTTCGACAAAAACATCAGCATATGAAATTTTTAAGATTCTTTCAGTGACAGGAGGAGTGCCTAGATATCTTGAAGAAATTAATCCGAAAATTTCTGCTGAAGAAAATTTAATGAAATTATGTTTTGAAAAGGAAGGTTTTTTGTTTAGAGAGTTTGATAATATTTTTTCTGATCTTTTTTCTCGGCGAGCAGGAATTTATAAAAAAATTGTCCAGACTCTAATTGAATCAAATAAAAGCATCAAAAAAATTTGTGAGATAATAGAAGTAGAAAAGAGTGGAGTGATTAGTGATTATTTAGATGATCTTACAAAAATAGGTTATATAAGTAGAGATTATACATGGGCTTTAAAGACAGGAAAAGATTCGAAGTTTAGTAACTATCGTTTGAAAGACAATTACATAAGGTTTTATCTAAAATACATAGAACCAAATAAAAGTAAAATTTCACGAAATATTTTTTCTCGTCCAATTGCATGGGATACGATAATGGGGCTACAGTTTGAAAATCTTATTCTTAATAATCGTCATAAAATAATGAAATTGATTGGAATCCCTATCGAAGATGTTGTTAATGAAAATCCTTATTTTCAAACTAAAACAATAGCTCATGATGGGTGCCAAATCGATTATTTGATTCAAACAAAATATAATTGTTTATATCTTTGTGAAGTGAAATTTTCAAAAAATCATATCCGTAAAAATGTAATTCAAGAAATTGAAGATAAGATAGATCGTTTAGACATTGGAAAAAAAAGATTTTCCATTAAACCGATCTTAATTCATGTCAATGGTGTAGAAGATGGCGTTATTAAGAGTGGCTATTTTTCAAAAATCATTGATTTTTCTCAACTTCTAAATAGCAAAAGCATAACTTAGCGATGAAAATCAATACTTAAGATTTTTTTTTAATGCTTAAACTTTAAGATAGCTCTGAGTATTGATAAGACTAAATAGAACTTAAAAATTTACTAAAACTTCTTCTACAAATTCATCAAAATCTCCAGCATCTATTAAAGATTTAAGAAGTGTTTTATCTTTTCTTGTTTTTGTACAAAATTCATCTAAAAGAGGCAAAAGCTCATCTTTTTCATGACGTTCTTTTAAAAAACAAGAAAATCCTTTTATAGATTCTTTTTTAAAAGTTTCAAAAAGAAGTAAAATACCAGTTTTATGATAGATTTTTTTTGCTTTTTCAATCCTATCAGGGGAGAGAAAAAATTCAAAAGTATTAAAAGGATGTATTGAGTTTGCTTCTTTCCCAAGTCTAATATTATCTAAAGCACTTAATAAAAAAGTTGGGAAATCTACAATTGACAAGTTATCGAGCAATTTTTCTAGTATTTCTCTTTTTTTAACTATTTTATCATCTTCTGTATTTTCAAAGTCATCGATGTAGGGCAGCTCATCTGCAGGTTTAAATGAACTAAAGTCAAAATTAGGCAAAGTTGTAAAAGACGGAAGAGATGATCTTAAACTGTCAAGTGCAGAGCCAAGCATAAAAAATGTAACTTTATCAATTTTTAAAATTATTATAACTAATTTAATCTTTTTTTTTAAAAAGGACTAGAGAAAAATTTTTCTCTATTGCATCATATCCCATATGAAAATATTAAAACATGCTCATATATTAGGTGGAGCTTTTTTAGTTGCGGGCACCTCTATTGGCGCTGGTATGTTAGCTCTTCCTATCGTTAGCGCAATGGGAGGGTTCTTTCCAGCTATTGTAGTTTATTTGATTTGCTTCTCTGTAATGACAGCGACAGGTCTTTTATATTTAGAGATCGCTTTAGATATGCGAAAAGACTCAAATATTATTTCAATGGCAAGTAGATATTTAGGAAGATCGGGAAAAGTATTTTCTTGGATTATTTACCTTTTTTTATTTTATTGCTTATTAGTTGCTTATATCTCCGGAGGGGGAGCTTTTATTCAAAGTTTGGCAGGGGACTATTTATCTCTTAGCGCTTCTGCTTTGATTTTTACGATTCTCTTTTCTATTTTTGTATATATTGGAGCTTTGGCTGTTGATAGATTGAATATCTTATTAATAATTGGTTTAGCAATAAGTTATTTTTTATTTATCTTTTTCGGGATTGATCATGTGGATTTTTCAAATTTATTAAATTCTAACTCTAAAGCAGCTATTTTTTCTTTTCCCGTGATTTTAGTATCTTTTGGTTATCAAGGGATTATTCCAACTTTAACTTACTACATGAAAAAAGATTATAAAAAGATAAGATTAGCTATAATTTTAGGGACCTCACTCGCTTTTTTAGTCTATCTTGTTTGGGAATTGTTAATTTTAGGGATTATTCCATTAGAAGGAAAGTTTGGGCTTAAAGAAGCTCTTTTGCAAAATCAAGATGCTATCCAACCTTTGAAATACTACACAAATATCAAAGGGATCTATTATATAGGGCAGTTTTTTAGCTTTTTTGCTGTTACGACCTCATTTTTAGGAGTCTCTTTAGGGCTTTTTGATTTTATTGCAGATGGTTTTAAAATTCAGAAAAAAGGGATGAAAAAGCTTTTAATTGCTTTGATTACATTTTTACCTCCAATTGTAATTACTTTGGTAAATCCTAAGCTTTTTTTGACAGCTCTTAATTATGCAGGTGGAATAGGCGGCGCTCTTTTATTAGTGTTACTTCCGACTATTATGGTTTATTCAAAAAGATATATTAAAAAAGAGAAGGCTATGCATCAGTTATTTGGAGGCAAGCCTATTTTATTTATAATATGCATTTTCGTAGTTTTTGTTCTCTTTGTTGAAGTTTTTCAGGAAATTAATAGAATTGTTTCTTGATAGTTTATCTATTTTAAGATATTTATCAAAATATGGGAAGAATTATAGATAAGCTGCTTGTAATAATTACAATATCTGTTGCAATGATATTTGCAGTTTCTACCTTTTGGATAGATCTTTTAGTTCCTAAAAATATTGATAGCGAAAATGGTCTAATTTTTGGAAATAAAAATGCAAAGGTTACCCTTGTTATGTTTGAAGATTTTAAATGCAAATATTGCAAAGAGTATTTCAATGAAACTTTTCCAGAGATCAAAGAAAAATATATCGATACAGGTAAGATTAAATACGTAATTATGCCTCTTTCCTTCATTTATGGATCCAAACTACTTACAAATGCTGCTATCGGTGTATATGAGCTAAAGAAAGATCAATTCTTTGAGTTTATAAGTATCGTCTCAGCTAAAAAATCAAAGAATTTAACTAAACAAGACTTAATTACGATTGCTAAAAATCTAGATGGTATAAATCTAGAGATATTCGAAGAGTTTTTAGATCAAAAGATTTTTAATAACTATTTAGATGAAAATTTAGAATTAGCCAAAAAGATTATGACAACATTTGAAGTTCCAGCAGTTTATATAAATTCTCATAGAGTTGAGATAGACAAAATAGAAAATGCTATAGATGAGAGATTAAACTACAAAGAGTATAAATGATAAAATTTATTAAAAGATTTTCTCTTTATTTTGCTTGGGTTATTGCTTTAGTAGCAGCTATTGGTAGTTTATATACTTCTCAGATTTTAAATATTAAGCCGTGTGTTTTTTGCTGGTATCAAAGAGCTTTTATGTTCCCTTTAGCTATTATTTTGGGAGTCGCAGCTTATAAAAAAGATGGAAAAATTTTCCCATATGTTATAGCTCTTCCAATAATTGGGGCTTTAGTAGCTTCTGTTCAAAGTCTTTTTTCCTATTTTAATATTACATCGCTTGTTTGTGGGCTTGAATGCTCAGGAGAGACTCAAAAACTTTTTGGATTCTTAGATATGTCGATAGCAAGTTTTATTGCTTTTTCTGCTATTATTTTTCTTCTAATTGTTGCTAAGAAGAAAAAGTAATTCTATAGCTTGATTTTTTTTTATTTTTTCGTATAGTTACATGCTATATTTTATAAAAGAGGTAAAAATGAGTATTACTCTTCCCGATAGCAAGGCTTGTATAGTAGAAGATGAAGAATATGGTAGATGCATCAAATATAGAGCAAAAACAGTCGCGAAAAATATTTTGGTAAATCCTCATGTTTGGAAAATTATTCATAATCTTAATGGAAGATATATGGAATCTCCATCTTTTTTAGTATCTTATATTCAGAAGATAAGATTAGCTTGTAAAAATAGACCTCTGTGTTTAGATACGCATACAATCATCATAGAAGATAAACAAGGAAGCAAAATTGTTTTTGATAAAGATAATTGTGAGTTTATATTGAATGG
>JAAKFN010000114.1 GCA_011065045.1 Candidatus Anoxychlamydiales bacterium | reverse complement strand
ATCAAGCAATCGATTTGTATAAACAATTGATTTTTGAAAAATCTAGAGATTGGGAAGTTTATATCGAACTTGCAAATGTTTATTTAGCTTTAAAAGATTATCATAACGTTTTTGAAACGTTAATTGAAATACCTTATCAAGAATTAGATGAATCATCTCAAATATACTTAGCTGATTTATATGCCTATTATAAGCAATATGATACTGCTCAAGAAATTTATGAAAATTATTTAGAAAAACATCTATATTCTGCAAATGTATATCGAAAATATTCTAATATGCGTATATGGTCAAATGATGAAGAGATCTCTTTAGAAGTTTTAGATAAAATTACCTATTTTTATTCTCAAGAGGATGAAGTTTTAGATATTTTAGCAAAAGATTATATCTTTGCAAGAAAGTTTGCTGAAGCCATAAGAGTATATAAGCATTTGATTCAAAGATCAAAAAAAGTTGATCCATGTTATTTAATTGAGCTTGGTGATATTTATCTTACTTTAGATGAAAAAGATAAAGCTATTGAGTATTTTCAAAAAGCATATGATATCGATCCTTTGGATGATAAATTAAAACGCAAATTTGCTTTAACTTTAGCTTGGACTGATATGCAGGATAGAGCTTTGCCTCTTTTAGAAGAGCTATTTGAAAAAAATAGAAAAGATCAAATTGTTGGCATTGAGCTTGTAAGGGCTTATGTTTTAGAAAAAAATGAAGAAAAAGCAAGCAAAATTTTAGCAAAACTAAAAAAAAGATTCCCCAAAAATCCTTTTGTTTTAATGGCAATTGGAAATATGCATGCTCGATTAGGACATGCCCTGGAGGCTAGAGAAGTTTATCAAAATCTTTTAAACTCGATCGAATACAATGAAAATATTTATTTTAATTATGCTGATGTAATGCGGCTTTGGGGAAAATATTACGAAGCAGAAAAGATTTATAGAAAAGCTTCAGAGCAAAATCCAGATAATAGAGAAACAAAATTTAAATTAGCTTGGCTTTTAGTAAATATGAAAAGATATGAAGAAGCTGAGCAAATATATAAAACTTTTATTTTTCAAAAAAATAACTTAGATAAAGCATATTATAGGCTTGCGAAAGTGAAACTTTTACAAAGAGATCTAGAACAGGCTCTATATTTTGCAAATAAAAGTTTTGTAATAAATCCTAGTGATAAAAATATTTTGGTGCTTTCTGAAGCGTTAGCAAAAAATAATAAAAAAGATGAAGCTTTGAGTCTTTTAGATGAAATAGAATCAAAAAGATATAAAGAGCAAGCGGCTTATCAAAAAGGAAAAATTTATTTATCTGAAAATCAAAAGCTTGCAATAGATATTTTTAAAAAATCTCTTGAGCTTTATCCAGATAATATCGAACTTTATTTTTACGCAAATTTCGACAATATAAAAAATGAAGAATTTAAAAATACTTTAGTAATAAGAGCTGAAAATGCTGAAGACTTAACAAAGATTGCATGGAATTATAGCGAAAATAATTTAGAAAATGAAGCGATCTATTTTTTTGAAAAAGCTATCGAAAAAGATGAAAAATATTATCCAGCGAAATTTGGGCTTGCTCAGAAATTAGCAATGAATAATAAAATTGAAGCAGTTAAGGATTTCGATGTTCTTTTAAAAGATTTCCCAGAGGACTACCAAATACTTCTTTGGAAAGCTAGAGTACTTGGCTGGACTAAACATTTTAAGGAGTCTATTGAAGTATATAATATATTGCGTAGCTTGAATCCTAATGACCCTCAAATTATTAGAGAAAAAGCAAGAGTTGCTGCCTGGGATAAAAATATAGATTTAGCTCTTGAAACCTATGATAAAGCTTTAACTTTTAGTGTTGATCTCAAATTATACGAAAATCTTATGCCATTAAGTCATGAAATCGAAGATATAAATTTTAAAAGAGATTTTGATTCCCTAAAAAATATGCCATTTTATTTTGGCTATGAAAGGATTAAAAATAATCTAAACCGATATAACTTATCAAAGGATCAAAAAAAGTTGCTTGAAAAAGCTCTTTTAAAAAATTTCGCTAAATATAATATCCAAAAATCTATCTATTTAGAAAGAAAAGCAAAATATGCATATTATCGAATGCATTATATTGAAGCTAATGCAGTTTATAAAGAGCTCATCGATTTTTTTCCCTCTAATGAAGAGGCTATATTTGATTACGCTCAAACTTTTTGTCATTTAAAACTTTGTAATAAAGCAAGGCCTTTTTATCAAATTTTAGTAGATGATTTTAATCACAATAGAGCGAAAATAGCTTTAGAGAGAAATAAAATAAAATCAGATCCGTTCTTTAGATTTGCTCATGAATTTTTTCAAGAAGCTGGTAGGGGGGATCTCGATAGGGTAAAAAGAAATAGAACAGATTTTAATTTTGGGTATTATTTTAGCTGTAAAAATCTATTGACTTTTACAGCTCACAGATGGGCAGAAGAGCCTACTTATGAAAAAAACACTCAGATCAAAGATGTTGAGAATTTAAAAGGTATTACTTACGATGCATATGGGTATTCTATAGATTTTGAGACAACTTTCTCAAAATATATGGGTACATCTTTAGGATTTAGACAAAAATATTATCTCAAAAAATTCAATACAACAAATTTAGGTCATTTATTTTTATGGTTTAGAGCAAAGGATGCAGCGAAAGTGACTTTAGGTTTCGATAGAGATAATCAAATAGATAATATTTTCTCTTTTAGAAATGATGTTCAGATAAATAGATTGTTTTTACAATCAAGTTCTCTTATAAAAAGAAGGTTATCAATCGATGCTCTTGGAGAAGCTCAAATTTATTCAGATAATAATTTGATTGATTTATTTAGGTTAGATTTAGGATACAGGCTAACTCCTTTTCCAAAAATTTTTAAATTTGAAGTTAGAGGAGAGTATAGAAATAGTGATAAATTAAATAATTTTGTTTTTGAAGGATCTGATCTTGTAAATATTATACATCCATATTGGACTCCAAATAATTATAAAGCATTTTTAGCATCTTTTAGTTGGTATCATGATTTATCTTTGCTTCAGTTTTGCGAAGCTGAAAAACACTATTATGAATTTAAACTCTCAACGGGTACAGATACAGAAAAAAATCCAACTATAACTTTTTATGGAGGCTGGCATTTGGAGTTTAGAAAAAAGGGACTCATTAGTATTAATGGGTACATAACCAGATCAAAAATTTGGGATGCTAGCTCTGTTTGGGCTGAATATAAATATAGTTTTTGAGGTAAAAAAATGCTTAAAAAATTTGGAAAACATTTTATTATTATCATGCTTTGCTCGGTAATAGTTGTTATGGTGCTCTACCTATCCGTCCGGCTTTTTTTAATGATTACTGCATCATATTTTTGGTATGATAAAGTTTTAGGATCTCTACTTTTAATTGCTGAGTTTTTTATTATTACCCAAGGAATGGGATATTTAAATGAGGTTATTAGAGTTTTTTTAAAATACGATAAACCCGAAGAAGATCGCCCAGATGTGCCTGAGCTTAAAACTAAACCATATGTTGCTATTTTAATTCCTTCATATCATGAACCTTTATCTGTAATAGAAGAGACTCTTGTTGGCTCATATAATCTATATTATAAAAATAAGCATATAATTTTATTAGATGATACGAGATATGATCTGAAAGTTAAGGATAAAAATATTTTAAAATATAAACAAGATATAGAAGAGCTATGTCAAAAATATAATATAAATTTGTTTAGACATAAATGGCATGGAGCAAAAGCTGGAATTATAAATGATTATATAAAATTTGCACAAAATGAAAAAAGTAATGATTTTTTCTTCAAATCTTATGAAAAAACTCCTTATTATAGAAAAAGAGTATTATCTAAGCCTAAATATATTGCTATTTTAGATGCAGATCAAAATCCATTCCCTGAGTTTCTGGATCCTTTAGTAGCAATATCTGAAAATAATGATAAAATAGCTTTTATTCAAACCCCACAATACTATACAAACTTTGAGAAAAATAGAATTGCTCATGCAGCAGCTTTGCAACAAATTATTTTTTATGAATATATATGCGTTGGAAAAGGTATAGAAGATGTTATTTTTTGCTGTGGAAGTAATGTTTTAATTAGAACAGATGCTCTAATTGATATTGGAGGATTTGATGAATCTAGCATAACTGAAGATAGCGCTTCATCAATCTATTTTCATATGAAAGGTTGGAAAACTAAATATTACAATAAGGTTGGGGTTTTTGGAAAAGGCCCTGAAGATCTGGGCAATTATTTCAAACAGCAATATAGATGGGCAGCGGGTTCTATAGATTCTTTTAGAAACATTATTAAAAACATGTTTTTGCATCCCAGAAAGCTTAGTTTAATACAATGGTGGGAATATATAATGTCTACGAGTTTTTATTTTTCTGGTTTGATTTATGTGATTCTTTGGATTTGTCCAGTTTTATATCTGCTTTTCGGAGTGCCAACTTTTTTTGCCTCGCCAATAATTTATGGTATTGTGTTTTTCCCATATTTAGCACTTAGTATGGCAACTTTTTATTGGACTCTTAAAAAAAGACATTATAGGACAATAGATTTATTAAAGGGACAAGCTTTACTTTTACTTACTTTTCCTATTTTTATTAAAGCTGCAATTTTTGGATTTTTTGGAATTAGAAAGAAATTCGAGGTAACAAGAAAAAAAGGTGTTAGTGAATATCCTTTTTCAAAATTAATTCCTCAAATGTTGTTAGCAGTTATATTTTTTGTTGCAGTTATTTGGGGCGTTAATAGACTTTTTTATGAAAAAGAGCTCTTTTTTGCCATTTTGTTAAATACTGTTTGGACTTTGTTTAATTTTTTTATAATGATGTCTGTTTTTTATTTTAATGTCCCCAAAAAAGTCATGGAAAAGACCAATTTAGTAGGATTAAAATGAAAAAAAAGTTTTTAGCAATTTTATTTGTTTTCTTTACTATTTTTATTTCCTTTACTGTAGAAAAATCTTTTTTCTTCGGTGTTACCATAGAAGGTTATCCAATTACTAATAGGAAATTAAAAACTCTTCAAAAAGAAATTGGAATAAAGCCCGACATGATCGTGTTTTTTTTGATGTGGCCAAGTAAGGAGAAAATAAAGGAATCGTTTAATTTAACATATTCTTTAAATACTATAAATAAATCTAATGCTATCTCTTGTATAACATGGGAGCCGATGTATCTACAAAACTCAAAAGAAGTGGCAATCTTGAGCGATGATATTTTAAAGGGATTATATGATGAGTATTTAGATGAGTTTATTTTTCAGATCAAATCATTTAACAAACCTCTGATAATTAGATTTGCACATGAAATGAACTTATCTCGTTATCATTGGGGAGTGGTAAAAGATA
>JAAKFN010000113.1 GCA_011065045.1 Candidatus Anoxychlamydiales bacterium | reverse complement strand
TGATTATTTAAAAAGTAAGTTAGCTATTAATATTTTTATTAGTCATGCTGTAATAGATTTTGAAACTTATAGAATTAAAGATCTTGCCGAATTTCTAGAGCAAAAAGATGAAGTCTACAGAGTTTACTATTGTGAAGAAGATCTTGTTGGCAATATTGATTGGTTTATGAAAGAAGTTATCCCTTCTTGCAATCTTGTACTATTTTTAGGGACAGCAAAGTCTATACACAATTCTGTTGAATGCCTATATGAATTAGAACTTGCTAGGAAACATTACAAGCATATCATCCCTATCAAAGGAATTGACATTAGTTGGAAAGATATGAGAGACATTGGCTTAAGTCGAGAAATTGGATTAGAATTTGACATGAATGATCTTCATAAATTTTCTCAAGAGTTATATCAGTTTATATGTAAATTTAAACGAAAAACAGATTTGGTTGAGTCTGATCTCCAACATATGAGTAAAAGTTTTATAGAAACCAGAAATTTAGTCAATCAATATATAAATTCCCTAGATTTTAGACAAAATTATGTAAAGTACTACAATAACATTCAGAAGCTAAACAAAGAAGTAAATACTGGCCTTATTGGATTAGAGGAGTTTATGATTAAACTGATTCAATTATCAAGAAAAGAAGTGAATTAGAAACATCAAAATTTTTCCGTGATCTCAAAATATCCGAACCAAATATTGTATTTCCCGAAAAATTTGAACTTAAGAAAGATTAGAAAAGAAAGCTTTGAAATGAAGTCCATCAAATTTATTAAATTCCAACCTATTCACGTTTATTTAAAATATTTTAAATATAGTTTTTTTTGAGTATGAAATTGGAGACTTTAAAGAGCCTAATTTCGATAATTAATACTCAGTCAATAAAATATCCTGGGATTTCATTCTTGCAAGTTCTTTACATATTTTTTGAATATTACTATGTCCATATTCGATAGCTGCATTATATACTTGATTCAGATAATTTTTCATAGGAGGAAGATTTTTTTGTTCGGTTGGTTTTGTTGTAAAATATGTAAAAATCTTTAGAGAAATAATTGGGCTTAATTTCCTTCCAAAAATATAATCATCTATATCATTTTTGAGGATTTTATGCAATGTAGTTTCACCGTAATATCGTTTTTGTCTAATAAAATTTAATTCAAAATCTTCTCCTTCTCTCATATAATCTTTAATAAGATAAAAAACATATCTCTCACAGTATTTTTCATCAATTACCATAGCTAGAGACACGCTAGCTGTTCTAAAGTAGTTAGCATGATATTTTTCATTATTATTTACTATTTGTTTTAATATGCTAACAAGTTTAGGGTCTCTTATTTTAAATTTTCCTATATAATATAAAACTTCTTCAAATCTTTTGTCATGACTTAATAATTCATCCTCAATCCTGTTATATAACACGTTCTTAAATGCATTAAACAAAAAGATATTTCTTTCTTCAATATTTAATTTATTTGTAATTTGAATACGTTCAATTTCATTCTGGAAATGATGAGCAATTTCATATGTCTGAAAATAATACCATATTTCATCGCATATTGCATTATTAGGATTTAAATCCTGAGGAAAAATGCAATCTGCTAAATTAAAAGCCATTAAATATTCCATAAATGATTTATGAGAGAATATAAATCTAATATTTTGTGTTCTTCTAACTATTGAGAATAAGCTGGATTCTAACAATATGTTGATAATATATTTTTTTGATAGATGAAAGAGATTTTTCTCATGACATACATTTTGAATAGATTCTAAAGTTATTTCATTCTCCGATTTATATTCTATAAATGCTATTTCTCTTAATAAAAGAAAGCATTCCTTTTCAAATTCCTCTAAGTCAAAATGATAGAGTCCGCCTTTTCTATTATAATCATCTTTAATTTTCCATTTTATAAACTCATAATAGATTTCTGCTAAATTAGAAGATAATTCAGGATTAATTAAAATATTAGTTTCATTATTAATTATTAAATCAGATAACATTTTTAAAAATAAAGGTCGGCTTGGTAGTGTTGAGAAATTTCCAGCGATTAATTGTTTTTTGAAAGAAGAAATTAATTTTATTTTTTCTGGATAATTTGATTTCAAACCTGCAATATAAATCTCCCATTGAGGGTTTTTCCATTCACATAATTCAATACATAGATGATGCGCCTTTTTAATTCTTAATGCTTGGTAAACATTGAAAAAAGGATGATATTCAAGCCTACATGTTAAAAAGACATAAAAATTATTTTCAAAAATAAAATTTAAAAAGTCCAATAATTCACTTCTTTCGCATCTTGATTCATCTATTCCATCAAATATTATTAATAATTTCTTATTTTTAATAAAACGAAAAACTTCTTTTTTGGAAATTTCATGATTTAGATTTTTTTCGAAAATTAATTTATTAATTTCAGATACTATTTGTGTGGTGAAATTATCTCCATAAAATTCATTTATGGATCTATGTGTGAGATTAATATAAATTGGAAAAATTAACTCATGGAAATAGATCCATTTTTTAAATAACATTTTTGAAATTGTTGTCTTTCCCATTCCATAGTATCCTACACATATAATTGGTCCATTTAAAATTCTATCATAAATAAAGGATAAGCAATTTATGTTAGTAGATTGATTAGATCTTAATGTGACAGAACCATAATTTAAATCAAAATTATTAACAAATTGGTTTTCATCAATATCATATGGCCACTCTTCTTCTATATATTTTTCACTTTTTCGTTGGTGATATTGTTTAAGAAGATAGATTAGATAATTTTCATTAGAAACATCTGATGATGATAAAATTTCAACTTTTTCTGATTTTATTCTGTTTTGTTTTCCAATATATTGGGGTAATTCCCATCTATTTTTAATCTCCTTTATAATATCAGCAGCAAAATCAAATTTTTTATACCAAACCCCTTTTTCAACAATCCTTTGTATAAATTCGTGTACTTTCTTATTAGCACTAGTAATTGAGAGATGATTTAAATTAAAAAATTCAAATAAAATTTCAGATTTGATAAATACCAGTATTTTTTTATTATACTCATAAGCTCGATGAAATTCTTCTTCAGTAATAGATCGATCCGTGTTCTTGTATGGACTTCCATATTCTTTTCCGATAACCAATATGAATCTATCGACATTTTCTATTTTTTCGAGACAATCATTTAAAGCATCATTAGATTCAGCTATTAATTTCTCTTTATACCAAATTGGGTTATATCCAAGGTTAGTTAGTTTTTCATATAAATTCTCCATTAATAATTCAAATTCACTTGTTGCTGATAAAAATACTTTATTTCCTTCTAAAGTGAAAGGAGTTCCGCATTTTTCACAGATAATTTCTAAACTATTTCCAATTCTTAGTAAAATATCATCTGGGAAAGAATAACCACACTTCTTACATTTATAATGTCTTTCTTTCATTTGAATTCCACTATTACAACATTCGTTTGTAGTTTTCCAGATCTTTTGATGTGGAACTTAAGAATACTCTAAGCATAGTATAGATTCAGTAATTCTTTTTATAATAATATAGATGGTTTTACTCTATCCAGTGAAAAATTTAATTATTTGATTTCTAAAATTTTTTTACAAAATTGTTTATAATTAAATTAGATTTTTCTCTATTTATAACCTTTAATAAAAAGAAGTTAGATTTGATGATTTTTGTTTAGGTGAAGTTCCACTTTTAATCTTTTCTAAAATTGCTTTAATATGGTCTAGTAATTTATTAAAATGATTATCTAAATAAGTATCGTTCGCGTTATACCATTGTTGGTTTTTTATGTGGATATACCTCCATATTTCTTTCCTTGAAGTGGAGGATCTACACCTATAAAAACTAATTACAAATCTATGTGGTGCACGTGTAATCCTTCCTACATTAAATGAAGTTAATGCTGTTTGTAGTTTAATTGAAGAAAATTTCATTATCGACGAAAAGATTGGAGGTAATAAACTAGATAAAATGAAATCTTATGAATTTGGATATCTCTCTACACATTATTCTGTGAAATTAATGTCAAACTCAAAAACTTTATAGTGATCTAGAAATACCTAATGAGGTCTTAGATTTAAAGGCAGAAATTCAAGTTCGTACATTGTTTCAACATGCTTGGGTCACAATCTATCATGATTCTGGGTTTAAAGGAAAATTTGATCTCCATAAAAAATGGGACAGAGAATTTTATCGCTTAGCAGCGATTCTTGAAGAAGTTGATGAATTATTTTCTCGTATGCAAAAAACATTACAAAGATATGAATCTAGTTATGGTGAATTTATGAATGAAGCGTTAATCGAGGAAACAATAGAGAGAATGGAAATTATTTATGAAGCAGAGCCAGAAAATCAGGATGTTGCTAGTAAAATAGCAAAAATGGCAATGTGTATTGGTAATTGGGAAAAAGCAATTCACACTTTACAACCATTTGTAAAAACTAAAAATGCTGCAATTTTACGGGATCTTGGAGTTTCGATGATTAAATTTTATCCTAAAGATAGCAATGAATTCTTAAAAGGGAGAGAATTTCTTGAAGAAGCAATTGAAATTGATCCTATGGATTATGATGCTTATGCGTCTCTAGGGGGATGTTGGAAAAATTTTAACGAGGAAAAAGCACGTAATTGTTATAAAAATGCCTTTGAAATCAACCCAAGCGATCCATATTGTTTAGGAAATTACCTAATTTATGAAGTACGTCATTTAAATAACCTGGATCCAATCTCCCTATCTCAACCAATGATTCAGAGTGCTATTGAAAAATGTAATGATCAAATCGAATTAGAAATCAATCTACCATGGGCGTTTTTCGATAAGGGTTTGTTTAATCTATTTTTAGGGGAGATAAACGAGAGTATGAATAGTTATTTAAATGGATTAAAATATAGTACCGATGATTGGATGATTTCTACTACTTTAAACACATTAGATTTGCTTAATGTCGTAAAGGATCAACTTGAAAATATTGATATGGTTAAAAAATTGGTATTAATAGGTTTAGTCTTTCGATTCAATAACGGAGATGCCATTGAACAATTACAAAATGAATATGATTCAAAAGGAAGTAAATTTAGTCAGCCAATCATTATTCTTGCAGGTAGTACAGCCTCAAAAATGGAGAGCAAAATGCAGGAATTTAATGAAATCTTAATAAATACCTTTAAAAATTTCAAAGGTACTCTTATTTCTGGGGGTACAAAATCAGGTGTAAGTGGTTTGGCAGGTAGTATCCAAGAAAAATATCCTGATTTTATTAACGCCTATGGTTATGTTCCAAGAGTAATCCCCTATGATAATGTAGAAATTGACAATAGATATAAAGAAATCCGAAGAACAACCGGAACTGATTTTAGCATTCGTGAGGCAATACAA
>JAAKFN010000112.1 GCA_011065045.1 Candidatus Anoxychlamydiales bacterium | reverse complement strand
TCAGTTGCCACTAAACTCCAAGTATCTCCTCTATCAGATGAATTTTTAGTTTGAGCTATTAAATTATAGCCATCGAATCTTTCCCACATAGCAATCGCTTTGCTTAAATTATTAATAGCTATTCGAGGTTGTCTACTATCTTCTCCGACTTCAGATAAATCAGTAGCTGATGGGCTCCAAGTAGCTCCACCATCTGTTGAGTATTTTGTTTGAACTATGTAATTAGATCCATTATATCTAATCCATATCGCTATAGCTTCATCCAAGTTATTTAATGCAATCTGACAATCTCCTATATTTTCTCCCGATGCGGATAGATCGATTGGGGATGCATTCCAATTAGCGCCTCCATCTGTTGAGTATTTTATTTGGACTATAAAGTTAGATCCATCGTATCTGCCCCATATTGCAATGGCTTTACCAGAATCATTGATGACAACTTTAGGAATAAAACTATCTTGTCCAACTACAGATAAGTCAGTTGCAGTTACATTCCAATTAGTTCCACCATCTGTTGAGTATTTCGTTTGAATTATATAATTTGAGCCATTATCTCTTCTCCAAATTGCAACTACTTTAGAAGAGCTGTTCATAGCAATTTCAGGTAAAATACTGTTTTGAGATGCTAAAGATAGGTTTTCTGAAACCTCATTCCAAGAAGTTCCTGCATTTGTAGAATATTTAGATTGAATTATATAGTTTGATCCATCATATCTAGCCCAAATAGCTACAGCTCTTGAGCTGTTCATAGCAATCTGAGCTGAGAAAGCATCTTGAGAAGATGCAGATAAATTGGTTGCAGATGGGCTCCAGGAGCTGCCTCCATCTGTTGAGTATTTTGTTTGAATTATGTAATTAGATCCATCGAATCTTTGCCAACTTGCAATTGCTTTCTCATTTGTATTTATAGCTATCTGAGCTCCTATAGCGTCTTGGGTTTCATCAGAAATAGAAATAGCTGGAAAATTCCAAGTTTCCTGCGCATATAAAGAAGTAAAAAAAGAAAAAAACATGAAAAATAGTAATTTTTTAAACATAAGATCTCTCCGTTAATAAAAATAAAATACTTTATATTATTATTTTTATTTTTGAAAGATTTTAAATAGATCTCTTTTATCTCGTTTTTTATCTATACGATTTAATGCTTGTAAAATTAATAAATTAAGTATATCTAAGAATTAGATGAGAAATCGCTATTTTTATAGGTATTTTGAAAAAAAATAAAATAATGAGACAACTTTTATTTATCATTTTAGCTTTTTTGTTTATTAACAAAGGTTTTGCTGTAACTAGAACTGTTACAACTAATGCAAATGCTGGAGGGGGCTCTCTACGAGAAGCTTTAGGTCTTTCAGGAGCTAATGATACAATTGAATTTAGTCTAGGATCTGGATCTTTAACAATTTCTCTAGGGTCTCGTCTGCCATCTATTGTAAATAATTTGACTATCGATGGAACAAATACCGCCGGCACAGTAACTATTGATGGTCAAGGGGGAGCTGCTGGTTTTGTTATTACAAATGGCATAGTTTCTATTTCAAATTTGAATATGACTGATTGTGTTTCTCAAGGAGGTATTGGAGGTGATTCACAGGTTCAAGGTGGAGGTGGCGGAGGAATGGGAGCTGGAGGAGGCATTTTTATAAACGATACCGCAGATGTAACTTTGACAGATTTGACTTTTGATGGTTGTTCAGCCAATGGTGGAGACGGAGGCGATGGAAATGCTTTTGGTCTTGGTGTTGCTAATGGTGGTGGTGGTGGCGGTCTTGGGGGAGATGGGGCTGATAATGATGTTATAGGAGGCGGAGGTGGTGGTGGCCTATATTCCAATGCAGCGTTCCAAGCCCCTGGAACTGGAGGTGGAGCTGGAGGTGTTGGAGTTCCTGGCTTCGATGCAACTGCAGATTTTGGAGGCGGTGGTGGTTCTGGTTCTTCGATAGGTGGAGATGGACTTTTTGCAGGTGCTGGTGGAGGAGGAAACGCTGGTGCAGGTGGAAATGGAAATGTTAGCACTGGTTTTGGCGGCGGTGGCGGCGGTGGTGGCGGTGCATCTGGGGGTAGTCCCGCGGGAGGAACAGGAGGAACAGGAGGTGGAAATGGAGCTACAGCGAATGGATCAAGCTCATCTGGCGGCGGCGGCGGTGGTGGCGCTGGATTTGGTGGTGGTGTTTTTTTAAGAACTGGAGGAACGCTTACATTTAACTCTGATATTACTTCAAATCAATCTACAACAGCAGGATCTGCAGGATCAGGAGGGGCAGTTCCATTGGCTACTGGAGGATCTAGTGATGGTGATGGAGTATATTTAATGAGCGGAGCAACACTTACTTTAAGTCCAGGAGCAGGAGGAAATAAAACAATTGCAGCTGAAATCAGCGGCCCTGGCGCTGTTACAAAAAATGGATTAGGGACATTTAATTTAAGTGCTACAAATAATTATACAGGAGCGACTACAATTAATGCTGGAACTTTGATTGTTAATGGATCGATTGCTACATCTTCTGCAACTACGGTTGCTGCAGGATCCTCTCTAAAAGGAACAGGCACTGTAAGTGTTACAACCCTCAACGGAATATTAAAACCTGGAAATTCAATAGGTACTATTACAGTTGCTGGAGCTTATACTCAAAACTCAGGATCAACTTTGCAAATAGAAATAGAGCCTTCTGGAAATGCTTCCAAAGTTGATATTACAGGTGCAGCTACTATTAATAATTCAGCTACTCTAGAAGTTACAGCTCAAGGTGGAGATTATTCTACGGATAGAGTCTATACTGTTTTAGATGCAGCTGGAGGGAGAACAGGAGAGTTTTCAACATTTACAGTTGTTAATCCAGGTGAGCTAGATGGGGGAACTTTAGCAGTTTCATATACTGCAAATTTAGTTCAGCTTTTGTTCACTGCTGATAGTACTACTATACCTACTGCAACAACTACTACATTTTCTTCTAGTAATTTAATTAATCAATCAAATCACCTTCAATCAAATATACTATTTGATCAAAGCATTTTGAGATATTATCAAAACTTATGTCCATGTCATAAAAAAGGTGCAAGACCATATTTTTCTGGTGAGTATCTTCACGGTCATTTTAAAACTAGTACATACACTAGAGGAGGGCCTTATTCTTTATCTGGAGCTCTAGTTGGACTTGATTACTGGACTCAAAATAATATAGTAATTGGCAGCTTTTTTAATTATCTTCGTTCTTGGTCTGAATCAGATGATCACGTAATAAAAACTAACTCTAATAATTACATTTTAAGTGTATACATACAAAAACTATGGGAAAAGTTTTTTATAGAAGGAGCTATTAGTGGTTCTTTAGTAGATTTTGAAAATGAGCGTTTCTTAGATAGAAGTAAAATAAATGAATCATCGTCTGATGGGTTCTCTTTATCATCGCAAGCTAAAGTAGCTAGAAGTTTTAGATTTAACAATATGAGATTTATTCCAAGTTTGGCTTTTCGTTATTTCTATAACCAAATAAATTCTTATGTAGAAAAAATAGAGATAGTAAATCGCTTGGATGTAAAAGATCAAAAAAGCCATGTCCTAGAAGCTTTGATAGGGGCTCACTTTTCTAACACCTTTTTAGTATCTTTTGGAGCGATTATCCCTCAAATAGAAGTGAATTATATTGCAGATGTTTTAAGAGATAAAACAACTTTTGATGCTAAGCTGGCTACTTCTTCTATTTCAAGAAATATCAAAATTAAACCAAATCCTGATAATACTATTCGATTAAAAGCAGCTTTAGACTTTAGATTTCATAACTGCTCAATTCTAAATGTATCTTACGGGGCGAGCTTTTCAACTAATCAAAGAATTACAAATGAAGTTCAATTGGGATATAGAATCGATTTTTAAAAAATTGGATAATATAGATTTTTAGACTGGTTAAAAATTTTATTTTTTGTAAATCTAATTATAGTTTAACAAAAAGGATTTTTTAAATGGTTTTAGGATTAGAAATTAAAGCAGAAGAGATTGATGGAATAATTATCTTAAGACTGCTTGGTAGACTAGATGCTTCATCATCTCCTCTACTGCACAATAGATTAAATGTTTTATTAAAAGAAGGTCATAAGACCATCTTATTAGATTTCTCAAATATCGATTATCTATCAAGTGCAGGGCTAAGAGTTTTACTCTCTTTTACAAAAAGTTATAAAGAAAATAAAAAACGATTATCTATTTTTTCTGTAACAGAAGATGTTATGGATATTATAAAGTTAACTGGTTTTGATAAGATTTTAGATGTTTATAAAAATGAAAAAGAGGCTATTTTAGAGAAAAATCTGTGAGCATTTTTTATAATCCGGATGATATTCAAGATCAAGTCTCTGAGCTGTACCTTCCTCTTAGAAAAAAAAATCAAAATGAAATAGCTAAAAAAAAAGTAATAGTAATAGCTGGGCCAACAGCTGTAGGTAAAACAGCTCTTTCTATTGCAATAGCCCAGATTCTAGGTGGCGAAATTATTTCAGCAGATTCTATGCAAGTATATAAGGGAATGGATATCGGAACCGCCAAAGCAAATAAAGATGAGCAAAAAAGTGTTTATCATCATTTGTTAGATATCAAAGATATTAATCAAAGTTTTAATGTCTCAGAATTTTATAGAACAGCTCATAGAGCTTGTAGGCAAATTCTATTTAAAGGAAAAGTTCCAATAGTTGTAGGTGGCAGCGGTTTTTATATACATGCATTTTTATATGGGCCTCCTTTAGGCCCTCCTTCTAATCAAGAAGTTAGGAAAAAACTAGAAGAGCAATTAGAGAAATTGGGAGCAGAAGAGCTATATGAAAGAGTGCAAATGTTAGATCCTGAATATGCAAAAACGATAACTCATAGAGATAAACATAAAATCATTAGAGCTCTAGAGATTATGAGTATAACGAAAAAAAAGGTAAGTGATATCCCAAAGCCAGATGTAAATCAAAAACCACTTTATAATTATAGATTATGGTTTTTACATTATCCTAAAGAAGATATTTATGAGTTTGTAGATAAAAGATGTGATCAGATGATTGAAAATGGTTTTGTAGAAGAGGTAGAAAAACTCAAAAGTCAAGGTCTTGAAAATAACTACTCGGCCGCTCAGGCAATTGGGTATAGACAATGTTTAAAATATTTAAATTCAGAGAAAACTCTAGATGATAGAATTACATTTATAGATGAATTTAAAAAAGCTTCTAAAAAATATGTAAAAAGACAGTTCACCTGGTTTAAAAAAGAATCAAATTTTCGTTCTTTGAATCTTAAAGAGATCGGCATAGAAAAGGCAGAAGAATATATTTTGCAAGACTATGAACAATCAATGTAAAAAAATATTTTAAAAATATAAGAAATAATTCTAATATGCATCTGCATTTATATATTTATTAAAATATAATATAACAATAACTTTAATTATTGATTTATATAAATA
>JAAKFN010000111.1 GCA_011065045.1 Candidatus Anoxychlamydiales bacterium | reverse complement strand
TGAGGATATGGAAGCATTGCCTCAAGAAGAGAAAAAAAAGCTAGCGAATACTCTCTTATCAAAAGCAGAGGAGATATTGTCAAAAGAAGATTTAAATGCTATTAAATTATTTAATGAAGCTGCACAATTAGACCCAACAAATCCTCTTATTTGGTATAGACAAGGCCTTGCTTTTTTTGAATACGGCACAGCTACCAACAAAGAAAAGGCTTTGCAACTTGCTAGTAAAAATTTTAAAATTGCAGTTAGTCTAGATACAGAAATATTTGATTTTTGGTGGGCTTGGGGAAATGTATTATTTGTACTAGGAAATCAAAAAGAAGAGTATCACTATTTTTTAGAAGCTAAAAAAAAATATAAACATGCAATAGGACTTTCTAAAAATCAATCCGATGATATTTTATCTGAGCTTTATTGGGATAGAGGTCTTATATATACAAAGATAGCAGAGCATTCTGGAGAAGCTATTGATATAAAAAAAGCGATAGAAGATTTTTTAAAATCAATGAGCTATCAAAAAGAAGCTCCAGCTCCTTTTTTAAATGATTTAGGATCAGCTTACTTAAAGATGGGAGAGCTTATTAATGATAATAATATTTATCACCAAGCAATCGATTATTTTAAACTGGCAACTAAAAAATCCCAAAAGTATGTAGATGCTTTTTCTTCAATTGCACATGCGTATACCCAGCTATATATAAATACATTAGATGAAGACTATTTTATTTTAGCAAACAAACATTTTGAAATATCTTTAGAGATCAACCCATTAGATGCAACTCTTTGGTTAGATTGGGCTCATCTTCTAGGAGAGAGCGGAAAATTAAATAGGGATTCCAAAAAATTAAGAGCTTCTATCGAGAAATGTATAAGAGCAAAAAGAAGAGATAAAAAATCAAATCAGATAATCTCTCAGTGGGTAGAATCTTTAGCTCTTTTAGGAGCTTATACAAATAGATTAGATTTAATAATAGAAGCTGAAAATAAAATAATGAAAGCAACTGATCAATATTCAGATGAGAGCGATCTTTGGTATTCATACGGAATATGCATGAGAGCTTTTGCTATGTATTACGATGATATCGACTATGATTTTTTTGCTATTGAAAAATTTCAAATAGGTCTTTCATTAGATAGAACCAATCCAGAGCTTTGGGCGGAAATAGCAGCTACGCATTTTGCGCTTGGAAAAGATTTAGAAGATATCGATATGCTAGAGAGAGCTATAAAATTTTACGTAAAAGCTATAGATCTAAAACCGGCTTGCCCTTCTATTATTTTTGATTATGCAAAAACTCTCACAACACTCGCTCAGCTAACTTTAAATCAAATTACTCTAGAAGAAGGCATTAGACAGTTTGAAATAGCTCTCTCTTTACAGAAAAACGCAATACTCTCTCATCCCGATTGGATTTTTTATTATGGATGTGCTTTAGATCTTTTAGGAGATCTCTTTGAAAAAGAGAGTTTTTATCTAAAAGCTATTGAAATTTTTAATAACGTACTCTTAGTAGATCCTGATTTTGAGAAAATTCATTTTAGATTAGCTCTATCTTTTACTCATCTATTAGAACTGCAACCAAAAACAGAATATTTTGAAAAAGCAAATAACTGTTTTCAAATAGCGACAAAACAAAATATTGAAGATGATACAGTTTGGTTAGAATGGGCTTTGATGTTAATTTCTTACTCTTTTGAAAGCATCGACTCAGATAATCAAAAAAAATATTACCAAGAGGCCGAGCAAAAATTAATTAAAGCAGGAAGTCTTGGTAATCAACACGCATATTATCATTTAGCTTGTCTTTATTCACTTTGCTCAAAATTTGAAAAATCAATTAATTTTTTAGAAAAAGCAAAAGAGATCGATATGCTCCCTCCTATTGATGAAATGCTTGATGATGAATGGTTAGACAATTTAAGAGCACATGATCTATTTTCTCAATTTTTACATGAAATTGAAAAAAAACAAAATATCTAGTCTGCATTTCAAGATTTTGCTATAGTAACTTCATATAAATATTAAAGGACCAAATACATGGATAAACGCACAATTATTTTCATTATACTTTTAGCAGCAAGTTTTTATGTGATGCAATTTATTTTCCCTCCGGCAAAACCTACTGTTCAAGCAACTAAAACAATAACTCAAGAAAAACCTCAAGAGAGAAGAGAGTATACACCGGATATAGCGCAAAAAGGAAAAGAGAGTTTTTATGTTATTGAAAATGATTTCCAACAGCTAGTTTTTTCAACAAGAGGAGGAGCTCTTAGCGAGATAAACCTACCTTTTAAAACAAAACAAAATCAAGAAAGTGTTGTTAATGAAATTGACTTTGATAGAGACATTGTAGAAAAATCAAGACCAAACGCTACGTTTCCACTAAACACATATCAAACTTTTGAAGATGGTAAAATTGTTGAAAAGAAAGGAGTTTTAAGCGGTTACTATCCCCTACTTAGAAGACAAATAATAGGAAGAGAAGAAATTATATCATCTAGTTTTTATGCTTTAAATATTGTTAGCGATCAAGATGATCTGGAAAATGCAATATATAAAGTTGTTAGATTAGAAAAAGATCTTATAGAATTTGAGTTAGAGACATCTAATAGAAGAGTTGTAAAAACGTATCAGTTTGCTCCTGAGGCTCCCTACACCTTTGATATGTCAGTTAGTTTAGAAGGAGATTCAAAAAATCTTTGGCTAACGTCTGGAGTACCAGAAGTAGAGCTTACATCTGGAAGATACTCCCCTGCTTTAAAAATCAGAACATATAGAAAACAAAAAAATGTAGTAGATCAGCTCACGCTTCCTAAAAGCATAACTACAGTATCATCAATTTATCCTGATTGGGCATGTAATTCTAACGGATTTTTAGGACTCATCGTTGATCCTTTAGATGAGATCCCACCTGGATACAGAACTAAATATATAGCAGGCAACACACTTCCAACTAGACTTACGTTAATAGATCCTCAATACAAACTATTTCCAGCAGATAAATATCCAGGATACGAGATGTTTTTACCTCTAAAATCTGATAGCAAAAAAACCAACTTTAGAATATTTTCAGGTCCTTTTGCTAAAGATATTTTAAAAGCTGTTGATGCTACTTATTCAAATGCTATCACTGGATATAACCCAGAATACATTGGAGCTAAAAGCTTTCATGGATTTTTCGCTTTTGTATCTGAGCCTTTTGGCAAACTGATGTTTATCTTAATGCAGCTTTTTCATAACACAACTCATTCTTGGGGCCTTTCAATAATACTTCTTACTTTTGTATTAAGAGTTATGCTCTATCCTCTAAATGCTTGGACAATAAAATCTCAAATGAAGATGCAAGAGTTTGCTCCTAAAATGAAAGAGATTCAAAAAAAATACGCAAACAATCCTCAAAAGCAAAAAATGGAGATGGTGAAATTATATAAAACGAAGGGCTCTAATCCATTAATGGGTTGTTTTCCAATGTTTATTCAGCTTCCATTTTTATTTGGTATGTTTGATCTTTTAAAATCAACCTTTGAGCTAAGAGGAGCTGTTTTTATACCGGGATGGATAAATAACTTAACCGCTCCTGATGTTGTTTTTAGTTGGTCTATGCCGATTCCTTTAATTGGAACATCTTTTCATGTCTTGCCTCTTATTATGGGAGCTGTGATGTATCTACAATCAAAATTCATGGCAAAAAAGCCTCAAAAAGACGGGCCTTTAACCGATCAAGAAAAACAGCAAAAAATGTTAACGCTATTTATGCCGTTAATATTTACCTTTATTTTTTATAAAATGCCATCGGGATTAAATATTTACTATTTATTCTTTTCATTATTTGGAATTTTGCAACAGTTGATAATGAACAAACAACAAAAGAAAAATGTAATTAGCACATGAAAGCTTGGAAGCTTTTTTTAAGCGATCTAGAAAAAAAAATTGGAGCCACTACCGTTAGGAAGTGGCTCTATAGCTTAAAAGTAATTAAATTCGATGCCTGTAATCTATATTTAGAAGCTGAAAATCATTTTGAAGCTAGGTGGTTTGAAGAGCATATTAGACCTATTTTAAAAAGGGGTTTTTATAATGAAAATTTCCATAAGATTAAAGTTCATCTCTCTTTAAAAAATGCTGATTTAAAATCCAAAACTATAAAAGATGTAAAAAATCAAATTACTTCAGATCCTTTAGAGACATATTTAACATTCGCATTTTTTATTGCCTCTGAAAAAAATCTGATGAGTGTAAAACTTTTAAAAGAGACAGTAGATAAAGGCACTAGTTTTAATCCTATTTTTTTATATGGGCCTAAAGGCTCAGGAAAAACACATCTTTTGCAAGCAACAGCTCATAAGTTCAAAGAGAAAAATTTAAATGTCTTTTATGTAAATGCTAAAAGCTTTACTAACCATGTTGTCGATGCTATTCGAAATGGAAATATGCAAGATTTTAGAAAAGCCTATAGAAACTTAGATGTTTTAATAATAGATGATATTCAGATATTTTCAAAAAAATTCGCAACCCAAGAAGAAATTTTCCATACTTTTAATACACTTCACTCAAACAATAAAACCATAATTTTAAGCTCGAATGTCCCTGTAAATATGTTAGATGATATCGAACCTAGATTAATCTCTCGCTTTGAATGGGGAATATCTCTATTTTTAGAAAAACTAGAAAAAAAAGAGCTTAAAATAGTACTAAATAATCAAGCAAGCATTTTAAATCTACAGTTAAATCCTCAAATAGAAAAATACATCATAGATAATTTCAAAAGCATAATATCTATAAAAAAAGCTCTTAAAACACTCGCTTTAAACGAACATTTAGAGAATCAAAAATCTTTAGAGTTACCTAAAATAAAAAAATATCTCTCCCCTTTAATCGAACAAGAAAATGAAAAAACACTAAGTCAAGATATAATAATAAATGAAGTCTCAATTTATTTTGGAATAACATCCAAAGATATTTTAGGTAGATCTCAAACTAAAGAGAGTACTCTTCCTCGTCAATTTTCAATGTATCTTTGTAGAGAGCTTTTGAAGATGCCTTATATGAAGATAGGAAAGATTTTTACAAGAGATCACTCAACTGTTATGACGAGCGTAAAAACTATAAAAAAAGATTTAGAGACTAAAAACACAGATATCTATTCAGCTTTTATGGAAGTTACAAAAAAACTAAATAATTTTTCTTAAGATCTCAATTCTTTTCTCAGATGGATTTTTAATAGACATTTTATGCATGAAAATCTACATAAAAAAAGACAGCTTCTAGCTGTCTTTTTTTATAAAACTTTTAGTTTTAATAAGTCTTCGTTTTCGCTTCTAATTAAACTTTTACGAATCCTCCGCCAGTACCTGGCAGTTCTCCTGGAGTTTGCCCTGGTATAGGTGGTGTAGCTCCACCTGGCATTGGAAGAGTAAATGGTTCAGGTTCTTTTCCTTCACAGATATCAGTTACAATCTTTCTCCATTTTTCTATAGTCTCAACAAAAAGTGGAGCAAATCTTCTAAGTGCTGAAGCATCAACACCAAGTCCCATATCTAATACGCAATGAAGTAGAATCAGCTCTTCTTTTACAGCAAGACCAACTCCGCCACCAGCCATTTGGCCGCCTAGCATTGATCCTTCTAAAAGTCTTTGATAGAGTTTGAGCATGATTTTATCATCTTTTGGAAGACCATCTAAAAGAGGTGAATATAAGTATAATCTATCAGAATTCGGCTCATATGTTAAATGCAAGGAAAAGGTATTATCTATTCCTAAAATACAAGTATTGTTTTCATCAAATCCTAAGCCTTCAAGATTTAATTCTTTTGAAAATTCTTTAAGGTTTGCTTTGGCATTTTCAAATGACATTATTTATCCTCCAAATATTAATTAATTTTGGACACATATATTA
>JAAKFN010000110.1 GCA_011065045.1 Candidatus Anoxychlamydiales bacterium | reverse complement strand
TATGAACAATCAATGTAAAAAAATATTTTAAAAATATAAGAAATAATTCTAATATGCATCTGCATTTATATATTTATTAAAATATAATATAACAATAACTTTAATTATTGATTTATATAAATAATTATAATATAATTATTTAACATTTTAACATAATTATAGTTAATTATTTTTTAATAATAAAAAGGATGTAAAATGGCGTCGTCTTTTCGCCCATTAAATGGTTTTGGCATAAGATCTAGCTCTTGTGACTACGTTTTAGAAGGGAATATCTCTGATAGAGCTTCGCCTATCGATGATGATTTAATTAAAAGAGCAGGCTCTTGCATGCCTAAATTAGCATCGATGAGAGAAGGGCCTTCTCATTTTAATGAAAAAGATATTACAGAGTCTGAAAGAGCAGTAAACATGAGATTCTTTGAACCATATCAGAGATTATTACTATTAAATGGTTATATCAAAGATCCTTCCGAGTTGAAATTCAAGTCAGGTGCTTTTCCTCTATTATTTGATTTGAGATCTAGAGAGGTAGTTATTCCAACTAACACAACAAGCAGCGCATCAAAGTTTTCTCCAAGGATTGATTTCTTAAGATTATATCCTGGATCAGAAAAAATAAATGATAACTGGATTCAAGATTGTGTCAATTTTACAGATTTTACTCCTTTACATATAGCTGTTTTTAAAAAAGATGAAAAAGTTATAGAAGAAATCTTATCTCATATATCCAAAAACAAGTTAATTCAAGAAAAAGATGCAAATAATTTAACAGCTCTTCATTGGGCTGTAATATTAGGAGATAGCAATATTGTCAAGGCTGTCTTAAATCAGATAAAACGAGAAGATAGATTATCAGCCCTAAACATGCAAGATAATAGAGGGTGGAGCGTTTTTAAATGGGCTATAGCAAATCAAAATGAAGATTTAATAATAACTATAATATCTTTTCTAGAAGCTGCTGATAGATCTCTTTTAGTAACGAATATAGATCAATACAAAAGATCTTATATTCACTATGCAATAGAGACTGGTAATAATAAGATTGTAGAGTTGCTTTTAGAGCAGATTTTATTTGAAAAGGATAAATCTGATGTGGCTTTAATTGAAGATTTTGCAGGGCAAAATCTTTTCGATCTTGGAGTAGATTCTTTGGATGCTGAAACATTTGAGATATTGTTGCTTCAGTTGCTTCCAAATAAATTTGCAAGATCTATGGCGCTTCAAAAGTTAGATAATCTAAATCAAACTCTTCTCCATAAAGCTGCTATCAGATCAGATGTTGATATCTTAAAAGTGATAATGAGAAATATTTTATCTGAAGATAAACAAAGATTCTTACACATTCAAGATGGTGATGGCAAAACAGCGCTACATTTAACTATGCTTCATGGCATGTCTGAGGAGTGTATTAGTTTTCTTTTAGATGAAGTAGATCTAGAATATCTAAAATCTTATGTCATGATGAGAGATAAAACAGGAAAACCCGCCCTTCATTATTTTTACTCTGAGCAAGGTTCATGTAATAAACTTTTATGTCTATTTGGAAAAGTAAAAAGCTGTTTAAAAGATAAATTTACATATAAACAAGATATAATAGATATCCTTTGTGAGTATGATAATGCGGGAAGATCACTTTTGCACTATGCTGCTCTTGAGGGCAATGTTACTTTGGTTAGAATGATTTTCAATGAATGTGATTCAGTTAATAAAGAAAACTTAAAATTAGACTTATTAACACTACCAGATTCATTAGGTAAAACTCCTCTACATTATCTACTTAGTATGCAAAAAGAGGCTATAGATAAAATTAGTGTTGGGAAATATACAGATCTTTTTGAAGAACTTTTAAGGATTATTCCAGGCGAATATATGGCCTATTTTCTGAATACTAAAGATATACATGGTAAAACTCCTTTTTACTATTCAACAATGTTTTTTCAATATGACATTCGTATAGCTTTGACTTTGCTCAATAAAATTCCAAAGCACAATAGAAAAGCTATTTTAGAGACTAGTTTAGATGAGGGGGGTAATACTCTCTTTCATTATTTGGCAAGCAATAAGCAAGAAGAACTTTTAATTGAAATATTGAAATACGTAGATATAAATGAAAGAAAATATCTTTTAGAATTAGAAAATGCAGATAAAATATCCGTGATTGTAACTATTAAAGCTTATGCAATTTTAGAAAAGAACTTAAAAGAGCTTTTAGCTCTTTTTTCAGAAGATCAAGATTTTGTTGGAATGCTCAAGAAAAATCTTTTAGAATCGTCTATACGTTAGATGAAGATCAATCTGATTGCTAATGTAATAATCTAAATATTATGTTCTTTTTAAATAAAAAATTAGATGAAAATACCCAAAAATTTCTAAAGATTGCTCAAATTTTTAAGTTTTTGCTTGCTTTTTGTATACTTCAATTTTAAAGTTAAATTTGAGATATAAATTATCTGGAAAAGTGTTTTACTTAAAAAGATCTATTTTTATAAACTTTTATCTTTCTTTTCAAAAAAGATATTTTTTCTTAAAAGGAATGTGTTATGGATGAAAATTCGTCTTTGAATAAAAATATTATTACCGAAGATCTAGATTTTACAAAAAAATTAGATCTCCTCTCTTCTAATGAAGATAAAATAAAACTATCTTTGGAAGAGATGAAAAAGGCTATATCTAAAGAAGATAGGCCTGATTTCAAAACTTTTTGGGGTATAAAGAACATATGTTTAGTAATCTTTAAAACACCTATAAATGAAGTTTCTAGAGCAGTTTTTTGGAAAGAATATATTGAGCTTTCTGATGAAGTTAAAAGACTTAAAAATATATTAAATGAGCAAACTAATTTTGAGGCTGAGCAAATTGATTTAGCAATACAGTCATTAGAAGAGGATTTAAAAAAGTATGATGATGTTCTTCTTTCAATGAAAACAATCGATATCAATGAAAAGATAACCTTACTATTATCGAAGAAAAGTTTTTATATTAAGACTCAAAAAGAGTTAAATCTTTTGAATACATATGCTGCGAGAATAAACTCTCTTAGAAAAGAAATTATAAAAACTCAAATGAGAATAAGTGCTAAAAATAAATTTTTAAAAAGGCTAGGTAGTGTTGGAGATATAATTTTTCCAAAAAGAAAAGATTTAATAGGTGCAATAAGTGAAGAGTTTCTAGTTACAATAGATAATTTTGCTGAAAACTTTGATCTTAAAAAAGTCTCGTTTTTTGTTTTAAAAGATGAAATTAAAAACTTGCAGAATCTAGCAAAAAAATTAACTCTAAATACTGAAGCATTTACCAATTGTAGATTGATGTTATCTAAATGTTGGGACAAAGTAAAACTCGCTGAAAAAAGCTACAAAAAAGAGAGACAAAAATCTAAAGAATCTATAGATCAAGCTCTTTTAAAAATCGGAAAATTGAAAAAGATTATCGAAGCTAATCCAAATGACAAATCAATTTCTAACGAAGAAAAAGAGATTTTTGATTTTATAAAAACTCTTAGCTTGAAAAAAGAGGATATCAAATTTTTAAAATTTAAAATAAAAGAAGCTAAAGCTCCTATGCATCTTAAAACGAAAAAGGTAAAAGAAGAGAAGGGGAGAGTTGTAGATGAGAAAGAAAAAAATAGAAAAGCAAAATTAGATCAGATAAAAAATGATATTCAATCTCTTTTAGATAAATCCGATCTTTCTATAGAGGAGTTAGATCTTGAAAAAAATCAAATCGAAGAAAAATTAAAAACCTTTGATTTAGCTAAATTTGAGAAGCTGATATTAGAAAAAGATTTTAGAGCTCTGCATCACTTAATTGAAGATAAAAAAGAAAAACAATCTCTAAATTCTTCTGATGAAGTAAATCAGTTTTTTATAGTCTTTGAGCAAAAAAAGAAAAGAAGACAAACCTTAAAAAATCATTTAGATAATTTGAATAAACAGCTAGCTGGATCGGGACTGTGCTTTGAAAAAGCTATGATGTATAGAGATCTAATTGATGAAGAAAAACAAAGGCTTCGAGCTTTGGATAAATCTATCCATGAACTTGAAGAAAAAATCGCTAATCTAGAAAGTAATTAACGTGCAATTAACTATTTTTGATCTAGATAAAACCCTTCTTAAAACAAACATCAGCTTTAAGTTTTATCTATACCTATATAAAAAAAATAATTTAGATAAAAAATCAATTTTTAAACTTTTTTATTACTTCATCAAGTTTAAATATTTCAATATGGATATTGAATCTCTACATAAGGTAGTTTTTGAAAAGTTTTTAAAAAACAGAAAATATAGCTTGTTTTCAAAAGATATCGATCATTTTTTAGATAAATATTTAGATAAATTTTTTTATATACCAGCAATTTTAGAGCTTCAAAAAGCTATGAAAGAAAAGCACTATATTGCTATTTTTTCATCATCTCCATCTTTTTTAGTCGAGCCAATTAGTAAAATTTTAAAAGTAAATGAATTTAGAGCAACGAAATATCTTTTTGATAAAGATGATAGATTTGAAAAAATAGAGCTAATAATGGATGGTGAAAAAAAAGCCACAGAGGCTCTAAAACTTATGAAAAGATTAAATATTACAAAAAAAAATGTATCGGTATATTCCGATAGTATTCAAGACTTAAAACTTTTTGAAGTAGCTCAAAAAAAAATAGCAGTTTCTCCATGCTCTAAACTTTATAAATTATCCAAAAAAAGAAATTGGCAAATTATATGAAAAACATCGGTTTTTTTGGAGGAAGCTTTGATCCTATTCATTTAGGACATCTCAACTTAGCTATTCAGATCTTAGAAAAATTAAAATTAGATAAAATAATATTTTGCCCAGCGAATGTATCGCCATTTAAAACTAGAAAACCTCCATTGGCAAGTTCAAAAGATAGATTTGAGATGGCACGGATAGCCATTAAAGATTTTAAAGATTTTGAAATAACTAATTTTGAGATAAAAAATGAAAATATCTCATATACAATAAATACTTTAAAAGCGTTAAAAAATAGTGATAACTTAAGACTTATCATTACTGAAGATACTCTTTTAAACTTCGATAAATGGAAAGATTATAAAAATATTTTACAAATAGCTCCTTTAATTGTAGGAGTTAGAAATAAATTTTTAGAAAATTTTGAAAGTGAAAATTTCACTCTAGATAATAAAAATTTTGTTAAAACAAATGTCTTCGAGATCTCTTCTACAGAGATTAGAAAAAGACTTAAAAGTCAAAAAAATTGTTCACATCTTATCCCAAAAGAAACTCTAGACTACATTTATAATCGTAAGTTATACTTGTAGGGTGTAAAAGAAAAACTTTAAAAAACAAGTTGTTTTAAGATCCAAAAAAAGAGGACTGCTATTTGATATGGAAAAAACAGAGTTATTAAACATTATATCACAAATTATTTACGATAAAAAAGGCTTTAATATTTTAGCCTTAGATTTAAGGGGGATCTCTTCTATTTGTGATTATATAATAATTGCTGAAGGAAATGTTGAAAGACATATAAAAGCGATTGGCAATGAGATTATAGAGCAATTAAAAAAGTTAAATCAAAAGCCACTTCATGTCGAAGGTCTTCAAGATTCAGATTGGGTTGTTATCGATTATTTAGATATTATGGTGCACCTTTTTAAACCTCATCTAAGAGAGACTTATGCTTTAGAGCAACTTTGGAATGCTGGAAAAATTATTGATTTAAAAATTAAAGTTGAAAGTTAAAGAAGATAATTGTCAATCACCCCTCTCTAAAGGAAGGGGCTTGAACCGTGAGGATCAGGGGTAACAGGTTGACCAGAAGACAAACAAAGGAGTTTTTTTTAATGTTTGTAAACGTTAAGACAGAGAAAAGACAACAGACCAACGAGTGCCACCTCAGCTTGTTGCTCTCTGCTGTGCAATTAAACAAAGTTCAAAGACTTAGTGTTGCACAGGAAAAAACCTG
>JAAKFN010000011.1 GCA_011065045.1 Candidatus Anoxychlamydiales bacterium | reverse complement strand
TTCTCTTTAGTTCATTTCTTTGAGACTGCTCTTCACTTACCAAAGCTTGCATAGCTTGCCGTGCAGGTTTTCTCTTTCGTCGTTTTGCTTTCAGGCTAGCTGGTGGGTTTTCTCTTGCTGGAGTAGGTGTTTCTGGATTCATTTGATGATTAATAATCTCTGTGCCTGCACAAACTCCTGTAGCTAGTACTAAAGAAAAAAAAGATGATAAATTTGTAAACATTTTAGATGCTAGCAAAGTAACTACAGGAATAGCTGTGCGTATAGCATTTTCTTTTTCCTGAATTGGCCATTTTATAAAGTCTGTAATTTCATCTGCAGTAGGCATCCTTGTGGGAAGTGTAATCATAGAAAATTCTCCTATTTTTAATTAATTCAATAGATGCTATCAAGAAGGTAGATTTAAGGTGAAGAGTAAAAAAAATAAAATTTTTTATATCTAATTTTTCTATTTTTACTGCTCGAAGAAATTATATCTTTTATAAAGTCTCATTCTTCTAAAGTAATCATCAACATATTCTTGAAATCTTAGATGTCGATCTTTCTCAAGTTCAGGGCCTTTTTGAATCAATTTTTTAAAAGTCTCGAATTTTCTTGTAATGTCTTTTTGATCTCTAAGATCTAAAATATCACCGAATAGTTCCACGGTGCATTTTATTCCAAAACTATCTAGTAATTCATTTAAATCATTAATAAGAGGAAGCGTTTCATCTTGAGCGGTTGGTGTTGATAAAACTGCAATCATTGCAGCGTATTTGTTTAAAGATTCTCCTTTAATCAAACAATTATCATCATGATATCTAATAAAATCTTCTATTTTTTCTTCATCACTACTATAAGCTAAACTCTCTTCAGTAGCTCTTCTCATTAGCTCATCTTCACTTAAAGAATCTTCTTCGAATGAAGGTGCTATTTGGGAAGATCGAGATGAAATAGGTTTTGCTGCATCCTCTTCAAATTGTAGATAACGAGCTAAACGCTCATCGTCAAAAAGTGAATAAGTTTCTGAACATGGAGTAGAGCTTGAAGAGCTACTTGAAAAATCTTCTTCTTCCATACCTGTTGGTGCATCTGATGAAGAGCTAGGTAGTGAGCCTGTGCTAAGTCTTAATGCATGTTCAAGGGCCGCTTTTTCTGCTTGTTCTAGCCTTTCCTCTTCAGAAAGATCTATCTTAGCTGGAGAAGAAGCTTCTTTCTCTTTTGATTCTATTTCATCTTCTTTTAAAACATCTTCTTTTTTTCTAAGAATTCTAATCTCGCAAGCATTTGGGTTTTGATTCATTCCTATTTCTGTCTCATAAAACTCAGGAAGCTCTAAACTCTCTTTATCTATTGGTTTTAAATCCATTAAATGCTCAATTAAAAATTTTGGAGATTTAAAATTTCTAGGTTTATAATTAGCACCTTTAGAGCCATGAGGATCAAAAAAGAAATATCCAGATTTCGGATCAAAGAAAATAGCATATGTTCCTGGTGGACGAGATATAATAACTCCAATTGGTTTATCTGTTGTTAAATTTTTAAGCTCATTTATTAACTCTGCTAAATCATCTTCATTTCTTAAAATATTTAAATCATTATCAGGTTTTAAAACTTTAGGATCTAAAATAGTTTCAGGATGCAAAAGTCCTAATTTTTCTATATCTTCAATATCTAGGATTTGATCTTTTTCTAATTCCAATCTTCCTATAGCCTCATCGTATAAATCATCTCCTGTACTTAGCCAGTTAGTAACATTTTTATCTTCTGGATTTTGAAGTAGTGAGCTCAAAGCTGCAAGAGCAATTGCAGCAGATGGAGCGTTTTTATTATCTAGCACTGGTGCTCTTCTATGAGTAGTAGGTGTAGATGTTTCAGCTTTTAAATCAGCTGCAGTTTTAGGTGGATCAATTTCTTCTTTTCCCCGTTTTCCTGTAGGTTTTTCTTCTTTGTGTAATATATAAGGATCAGGATTTGTACTCTCTCGACGTCTCTCTAAAATATATTTTGCTCCTACAAACGCTAAACCTCCACCTATTGCTCCAACTCTAACGGGGTAGGGCGCGCCTGCATATAATGCTCCTAGAATACCTAAACCTATTGATGAAACGCTTGCTGTAATTTGCCCAGAATTATTAGATACAAATCGAACTGCTTTACTTGTTAAATTATTTTCATCGTTTATTCCTCTATCTGGAAGAGTTGCAATCTCTTCATGCTCTTCTTTTTTTGAAGGGAGATTTTTTCTAGCATCTAAAAGCAATTTAACTTGCATACCAACTGTTTTAATTGTTCTAATGGCATCAGAGCAATCCTCTGGGTATTTTGTGAAACCATAAGTATCAATTCCAACACTTTCATAAATAGCTGCTCTAGCTTCAGGATCATCAATTTGTTGAATTTGTTTTGCAAAATCTATTAATGCAGATGAAGTAATTGACATAATTTTATCTCCCTACTAAGGCTATTATTTAAGTAATCTAAAATTTAGTTTGTAAAATTGTAATTAATTTACCTTTTTAAAACAACTAAACAAGATAATTTAAAAAAACTAATCTTTATTTTAATTTGAATTAAACTGCTACTGGATAGAATCTTTGTTGCAGAGCTCTCTACATGGCAAAAAATAATTTGATACCAAAAACTCTTGAATTTAGGTGGATATAAATACAATATATCAACGTTAGGAAGTTTTTCAAATAAAGAATTAGGAATTTTTATCAGGTCAAAAAAAAATGTCGTGTACAAAGCAACTTACGTAAATAACGATTGCTAGGTATTTTTTATTATTGAAATATTTGGTAAATAGTGTCATTATTTATTATAATAATTTCTTTAATTAAAATAAACAATGGAGAAAGAAGGTGGCAGCTATAAGTTTTAAAAGATCAGAGATAAAAGTTGAAAATCCAGAAGAGAACCCAGCAATAGGACATTTTAGCAGTTTACCTAATGCAATGATTCTTAAAGAAATTATTTTTGGAAAGGATGACGTTCCTAACTTAGATTTTTCAGATCTTTCTTCGTTGGCCAAAACCTCAAGATTTTTTTATCAGTTATTAGATGATAAAATTGTTTGGAAAGAGTTAGCTTCTCGAGTTAATGTGCATTTTTTAGATGCAAAAACCACAGATGATATAAAAAGTGGAATACTTGAAATACATCTATCTCAATTACATGAAATGAATCGCATAACAATGACTGGACCTCATCTCTCTTTAAAAACTGCCCCGTCAATCGAACGTATGCAAGAACATTTTTTAGCTATAGAAAAAACCAAATGTAAAGATTTTTTAAAAGTTTGGCAAAAGGTTATTACTGGTATAGGAGATCCTCTTGGTATTCCTTTAGAGGCTCAATTTGAGAAAAATCCAAATGAATTAGATAAGATGTTTGGAAGCTGGATTGAAGAGAATGCTGCTGCATTATCTTCATATGGCGCATTAAAGATTGAGGGATTAAATCTAAACTATCTACCTACATCTATTGGGAAATTAACCAGGTTAACTTTTCTTTTCATCAATAATAATAACTTACAATCACTACCTGAATCAATTGGAAATTTAACCAACTTGGTATGCCTTTTAAGCGATAACAATAAACTCCAATCTATACCGGAAGCTTTTGACAAATTAGTCAATTTAGAAATGATTGAGCTCGATGATAAACCTCTTGAATCTATACCTGATGGTTTGCTTAGACGTTTCCCTGAGCTAAAGAGTCGTTTGCTACCGGATGAAGTTACTCATTCTTCCTCGAGTTCATCTTTTCTTGCTAACACAACTGCTAATAATGCCACTACTATCAGAGTTACAGCTACTGCGGTAGCTTTGCTAGCGGTTTTAATCATATCCTATAATAGATGATTCCTTATAAAATTATAATAAATAATAGCCTATCTATTTGCTAGATAGGCTATAGAATTATTTTGTCTCTTCTCGATTAATAAACTTATTTAAACTGTTATATAAAATTGAAAATACTCCAATTGTCGAAGCTCTAACATTTGCTCCTCTATACATAACAGAAGCTGCTCTTTGAATAGTTTGTTTGTTCAAAGGAGAAAAAAATGATGGAAGTTTTATTCCTTTTTGCAAAAGAGTTAAAATAGTATCGCAAGGATGGCTAACTATACTTCCTGCATATCCTGATACAAAATAAGCTGCTTTTTCAGTAGTTTTTGAATCGTTATATTCTTTCATCTTTTTTGCAAGAGGTTTACTAAATCCTAAGGAAAATACAAAACCAGTCTCTCTTGCTGCTGTAGCTACAACTTTTGAAGGAGTGAGTGCTCTTAGAGATTTAAAAAAGGAATTTCCTATGGTTTGATCATTAAATGCTATTAAAAATGGAGAGGATATTACTCCAATAATTCCGGAGCTTAAAAACATTGATGAAAGATTTACTTTTTTTTGAGGATTATTGAAAAATCTAGAATTTTCAAGATACGCCTGGCATTTTTCTTGTCCAATCATTTGAGCTCCAACAGCTGCTCCAAGTTTGGGAGAAGCTTTAATTCCTTCTAATCCTAATTGCACGGTGCTTATACTTTGAGGAAATTTAGCAGGTGTTCTTAGTGTTATTTTAGGGATTTTTTTTCCTATTTGCAAAGCACTTTTTGCGATAAAACCATAAACTGTAGGCATTATAGCAAGGCCGGCTGAAATAGGTTCTGAAATATTTATAGTTAAATTTTTAAACTTACTATCACTAGGTCCTTTAAATGGATTATATGGTGATAGATAATTCTTAATTGATGATATATAAGACATAATATATTTCCTGTTTTTGTTTTTTAGTTAATTAAAGACTCTGATAGAAGCAAATATATTTACTGCGCCTTAGCGCAGAATATTGATTGATAAGTTGTTGACGAGTATTGATGAAATAAAAATAGTCTCAAAACCACGCGTGATTTTGTTTTGAAATGATTTTATAAAGAAATTTTGAAATATTGTCTTTTTCATGCTCGAAATTCTACAAGTTTTCAGCATTTAAATCAAATAAGCTTGAAATTCTTTCAAAATAGCAGTTTATCAAAAGGTCTCCAAACAGGCTAATTTACAGCAGGCTCATTTACTTTTTTAGTCTTAACAATATATCCTTGTTTTAGCTCAGCTTTATAAACTAGCCAAAGCCCAAGGATTATCACACATGTAGATCCAAGTATTAATGGAGAAGGTGGAGTCTTAAGCAAAACCCACTCAGAAAAAGATGCGAAAATTGGGCTTAAAAGCCCTACAAAAGACAGAAAAGTTGCGGTAAATCTTTTTAATAAATATCCATAGAGATTATAGCAAATGATATTTGAGACGATTGTATAGGCGATGATTCCTTGAATGAAAGCCCCTGTGTGACCCACTGTTACAGGAATAGGAGTCCATTTGTCTAATATTAGTGAGTGAGTGATAGCAAAAATTCCACCAAGTAACATTCCAATGCCATTTGCAGTTAGAGGCGATACTGAGTTATCTTTAACAAGTTTTCTAAGTAAAATCCAGCCATAGACTGATAAGAATACCGCTCCAATAACAGCTATTTCCGGAAGAGATAAATGAAAAAATGAGCTATTTATTTTTTCAGATCCGGATTGCATAAAGAAAACCGGGATAATTCCAATTAAAGCTACTCCCATTCCTAAAATTTTCATAGGGGTTATTTTTTCTTTGAAATGAATGTAAGATAAAATAGCTGCAAAAATTGGTGTTAAACTATATATAAAACAAGTTTTAGAAGCTGAAATATATCTAAGACCATAAAACTCTAGAGCGTTATTTAGATACATACTAAGTATTGCGAGTAGACAAATAGCTCCTAGTTGCTTTTTTGAAACTTTTAGCTGAGATTTTTTTCTAAGTAGCATAAAGCCAAGAATTAAAGTTGAGGCAAACAGCATGCGAATTGCAGTGAAAAAAAGAGGGGTAGAAGAGAAAATTGCCATTTTCCCAATAGCAAAACAACTAGACCACATAGCAAACAACATAAAGGGTAAAAACAGCATTTTAAAACACCTCTTTGCAAGATTTGAGTAAATGATAGCTAAAATGCGATCTTTTCACAATAAAATATGTAGGAAATTATAAAAAATGGAAGATATATAAAATTTTAAATTTATTTTTTTGAAATAGCAAAAGTGCTTAATCAAAAAAAGATTTTAAAAAGCTTTAGGTCATTGGAAGATTGAAGATAAGTTACTGATTAGTAATTATTTTAATCCTTGTTTGAATCAGTAAAATTTGATATTTTCCTTTCAAATCAAACAAGTTTAATAAATTTATACTAAAGGAATATCTAGAATGTTAAATACTTTTATACAAATTTTTAAAGGACCACCTCTTTGGGTTTGGCCATTACTCACTTATCTTCTTTTTGTTGGATTTAAAGCTTTTAAACCAAGAGTTGTCTCTTTAAAAAAAATGTTTATACTTCCAGTGGTATTTTTTATTTTTAGTATTCAAAGGCTAGTTGGTAATATTAATTTTTTTACATCTCTTGTTTGGTTAGCTTCAACGATTATGGGTGTTTTTCTAAGTGTTATTATTTTTAGTAAAACTCAAATAATTGCTGATAAAAAAAATAATTTATTAAAGCTTCCAGGCACATATTCAACTCTTTTTTTGATATTGATTAGTTTTTCACTAAAATTTTATTTTGGGTTTTTAATAGGGAAAGATCCAAATCTTTTAAATGATCCTAGCTTTTTTAACAGATATATTATGGCTGCAACGCTTTCTTTTGGGATGTTTTTAGGAAGAACTTTTTTATATTATTACAAGTTCAAAAAAGCTGAATCTACAAATTTGATAAGCGCCTAATCTAGTTAGATGTTTTTTTTCTTATTTTGAGTTTCCTTTTTTTTCAATATCGTGTATTTTTTAAATCTTATGAATTTTTTATTCAAACTATTATTAATTTTATCCCTGGTTAATGTTATGGCAAATGAAGAATATTATGGCTGCTGGAAATCTCCTATAACCTCAAAAATGTTAACTGAAGGGGCAATTAGTTTTTCAGATATTTTTGTAGATGGTAATGATTTTTATATATCAGAGATGAGACCAACAGAGAAAGGAAGATCAACAATTTTAAAGTTCAACGGCAAAACTTTTGATGAAGTGTTGGATAAAAAGTTCAACGCTAGAACAAAGGTTCACGAATACGGTGGGCTTTCTTTTGCCGTAAAAGATAAAGATATCTATTTTTCTGATTTTGTAGATCAACGAATTTATAAAAAAAATAAAAAGGGTAATTATTTTGCGATTACTGATGTTGCAACTGATAGATATGCAAATTTTATTATAGATGAAACAAGAGACTTAATTTTCTCTGTGCAAGAAGAGCATTTAGAAAATGAAGTTATAAACTCCATTGTAAAAATTGATGAGAATCAAAAAGTTACAAAAATAGCTCATGGCTACGATTTTTATTCATCTTTAGTGATTTCACCTGATAATAAAAAACTAGCATTTTTAGCATGGAATCATCCAGAGATGCCTTGGGATGCAGCAGAGCTATGGCTCGCTGATATAGAAGATAATGGAGATTTAAAAAATTTAAAAAAAGTCGCAGGTTCAAAAAATGAATCTATCTTCCTACCGAGATTTTCTAAAGATGGAGATCTGTATTTTGTTTCAGACAAAACAAACTTTTGGAATTTTTATAAATATTCAAATCAAACTATAGAGCCTATTTATCCAATGGATGCTGAATTCGGCCTGCCTCTTTGGGTTTTTGGAATGTCTACTTATGATTTTTATTATGATAATGGCAGAACATATATCGTTTGCAAGTATAATAAAGATGGTTTTGATCATTTAGCTATTATAGATGTAGAGAATAAAAAGCTAGATGATATAAAAACTGAGTTTACATATATTTCAAATCTAGTCGTAAAAGAGTCTCAAGCCCTGTTTATAGGCGCTTCTGCTGCAAAGGCACAATCTATTGTAAGTTTAGATTTAAAGACCAAAGAATTCGAAGTTTTAAAAAAATCAAGAGATCTAAATATTGATCTTGGATATATCTCAAAGCCTGAGTATTTGGAATTTCCAACTGAGAATAATAAAACAGCTTATATGATCTATTATCCTCCAAAAAACAGAGATTTTTCAGCAAAGAAAAATGAAAAGCCTCCACTAATAGTGAAATCACATGGAGGCCCAACTGCTCAATCAGTAGCTATTTTAAATTTAGAGATTCAATACTGGACATCTAGAGGTTTTGCTTTTGCTGATGTTAATTACTCTGGTTCTACTGGCTATGGAAGAGAATATAGACAAAGACTCTACGGCAATTGGGGGATTTTAGATGTAGATGATTGCGCAAATGCAGCCATGTATTTAGCTAAAAAAAACTTGGTTGATGAAAATAAGTTAATTATCAGAGGGGGATCAGCTGGAGGATATACAACGCTCGCTGCTTTAACATTTAGAGATATTTTTAAGGTTGGTGCGTCATACTATGGGATTAGTGATCTAGAAGTATTTCATGCAGATACTCATAAATTTGAAGCTAAATATGATGAAAAACTAATTGGTAAATATCCTGAAAAAAAACAAGTCTATTTTGATAGATCTCCAATTAATTTTATAGATCAGCTATCTTGCCCAATTATCTTATTTCAAGGAGAAGATGATAAGATTGTACCACCGAATCAAGCGAAGCTTATGTTTGACGCTTTAAATAAAAAAAAGTTGCCAACAGCTTATCTGTTATTTGAAAAAGAAGGTCACGGTTTTAGAAGCGCAGAAAACATTCAAAAAGCAATAGACTCTGAGCTATATTTTTATTCAAAAATCTTTGGGATTGATTTGCCTGATGAAATTGAACCTATAATAATTCAAAATTTAAAATAAAATATGAAAAAATTTAAATTTTTTACTTTTCTTGTTTTAGCTGTTTTTCCTCTGATTTCTTTTGCACAAGATCTTTTTGTTGAAGTTGAAGATAGGGGAAGATCTTTTAAAATTAATATAAGAACTTTTCAAATGCAAAGCTCTTTTGGCGTGTTTAAACTATCTAAAGTTGATATTGAAAAACCAACATTTTCTCATGATGGGATAATAGATCTCTATGTAGTGGTAGATGCTAATAGAAGATCACAAGAGAGCGTTGGGCCATATAAAGGTTCTTTTATCTTAAGAAGAAGCGTAAATATTCCTGAGGGAAGATACTCTCTTTATATTAATGATGAAGATTATGGGTTTTTATATATTTTAGAAGATCACATCTATTTTGATCCTATTAATTGTTTATAACAGGTAGTTTTTGCTATAATCTTTAGAAACATTTAGCAAATTTTTTTTATGAACGAAATTTTATTTTTAATTCACATTTTATTAGTAATCTTATTTTTATTTGTAGCACTCAGGCTTGGTAAAAATTATCTACTTGTTTTTGCAGCGATACTTGCTTTGATTGCTAATTTGTTTGTTATCAAGCAAATAGATCTATTCTCTAAAACGGTTACTGCTACAGATGTATTTATTATAGGCGCTATTTTCTCTCAAAACCTTCTTCAAGAATACTTTGGAAAAGAAATTGCTATAAAAACTATAAAAATTACTTTTTTTTCTATGCTATTTTTTTTAGTGATGTCAAAGATACAGCTTTTATATATTCCAAGTCATTTAGATTCTACCCATGCATCTTTTCAAAATATATTATCATCCTCTCCTAGGATTATTATTTCTTCTATGGTGGCATTTTTTCTAACCCAAAGATTAGATATCTATTTTTTTTCATTTTTAAAAAAAATATTTAAAGCTAAATATCTGCCTCTTCGTATGGGACTATCATCGATCGTAGTTCAGTTTATAGATACTCTATTGTTTAGCTTTTTAGCCCTGTGGGGTATAGTAGATCATATTTTTGATATAATTTTATTTAGTTTTATTATAAAAAGTTTGGTGATTATTTTTAGTGCATCTTTTATGAAACTCTCTAAATATTTTATGAAAAACGAAAACAAAAACGAAAACAAAAACGAAACGATATATGAATAAATTTAAATTTGAAGTTTTACACACCTCAAAAAAGTCAAAAGCAAGAGTTGGAAAAATCTATACTCCCCACGGAATTATTAACACCCCAAGTTTTGTAGCTGTTGGGACAAATGGTACTATAAAAGCTCTAGATAATAAAATGATAGAATCTATTGGGCTAGATCTAATGTTTTGTAATACTTATCATCTAATCCTGCAACCGGGCTCAAAGCTTATTAAAAAGGCAGGAGGAATACACAAATTTATAAATAGAGATATGCCAATTATCACTGACTCTGGTGGTTTTCAGGTGTTTTCTCTAGCATTCGGTTCTGTTGCATCTGAGTTAAAAAGCAAAGGCCAAAAAAAAACAAACTGCACTCTTCTAAAAATAACAGAAGAGGGAGCTACTTTTAGATCATATAGAGATGGAACAAAGATACTCTTAACTCCAGAGAGCTCTATCCAAGCTCAAAAAGATATAGCTTCTGATATAATCATACCATTAGATGAGCTTCCTCCTTACCATATGGATTTAAAAGCTTTAAAAGAGTCTTTAGATAGAACTCATAGATGGGAGAAAAGATCTTTAGACTACCATTTAAAAAATAGACAAAATCAAGCTATGTATGCAGTTATTCACGGTGGTATAAATAAAGACTTAAGAGAAAAAAGCTCAAAGTATTTAAGTAGTTTAGATTTTGATGGTTTTGCAATAGGGGGCTCTGTTGGAAAAAATAAAAAAGAGATGGTTGAAATGTTAACATTTACCATGAATCATCTCCCCAAAGATAAACCAAATCATCTTCTCGGAATAGGGGATATCTCCTCTCTAGAAGAGTGTATTCCTCTCGGTATAGATACTTTTGATAGTTCATATCCTACAAAAGCTGCAAGGCACGGGTTTGCTTTAACCAATAAAAAAGGTATAAAGCTTACTAAAAAAGAAAATGAAATGAATTTTAATCCTATAGATAAAAATTGCTCATGTTATACATGTAAAAATTTTACTCTTTCATATTTACATCATCTATTTAAAGCAAAGGAGCTCACAGCTCTTAGTTTAGCGAGTATTCATAATCTTCATTTTATGGTTGAGTATATGAAAGATATTAGAGAGAAGATTTTAATTGGTGAGATTTAGCTATTATTTTTTTTAAATATTTATATAATGTTTATTCAACTAATTTAGGAGGTTTTGTATGACGACATATGCAATAAAAATTACTCAAGAAATCCTAGGCTCTGATGATAAGCTAGTTCTTTTCAGTAAACCTTTGAAGTCAGAAGATCATATAGCAAAACTAAAGAAAAGATTAATTTTAGATGATACAAAACTATCTAGATATGGTAATTATTTCACTGAGACAAAAAAGGCATTGAAAATACAAAATGTAGTTTCTAGAATTTTTCATACAATAACAGCTTTTTTTTCTGATTTAATTACCTGGCCATCTAATTATAAAACGAGATTTATAGAAAATATACCGGTTAGGCAATATCTACTAAAAAAAGGACTAAATGAAGGGTATTTGCTTATGAATAAAGAGCTACCTAAATATATTCATTTTATTACTAAAGAAGAAGGCTCTGACGGAAATTATACTATAACTCGAAAAATGCAATCTAAAGATGCTACTTTATCGAATATTTCCCTATCTGAATTTTTTCATCGAGGTTATTCTAGCTGGTCTGTTCCGCCAGATGATCTAAGAGATATATTTACTCATAGATTTCCAGATGATTATAGATAAAAGTTAAAACAAAATAAGTTTTTTGATTTGATATTTCTTTTGGGCTGAATTTTTCAATATTCTATTAGATTTATCAATTCATATTTAATAAATTTACATATAACTTATCAACCTATTATATAGGTTATATAACCTCTAATAATGGTAGGTTTAAAGAGTTTTTGGATATAAAACTCTCGAAAATTTATTTTTTTTTAATTAAATCAAATCTTTATAAAAGATTTGATTGAAGAAAAAAATAAAGTAGAGCATCTTTTATAGAAAAGGGATTAATAAAATGATATTCAAAGATTTAGATAAATGCTATACAAGGGCGTTTTTATTTTCATTTCATAAAAAGAAGCTTTTTTTTACCTATCCATTTATTTTTCTAATTGGAATTATCCATATTTTTTTTAAATCGTTATCTGTAAGTTCTGGAAGTTGGTCAACTTTAAGTTTCGTTTTTCTGCCCATTTTTATTACTTTCGCTATTTTATTTGTTCTTGGAGTGTTCTTGGCAAGAATATATTACCACGATGTTAAAAATTTAAAATGCTCATATTTGGCGATTTTAAAAAAGTCTGTAGATAAGATCTCTCAGACTTTTTATATATCTATATTATCTATATTTACTTTTGTAGTTTTATGGATAGTTTTTGGGTTTTTAGCTGCTATTAAAGATATTCCTCATATCGGTTCATTTATTGGAGTTTTCATATCTATAATCGCTTATTTGTTAATACTTTTTTTCATAGTGCTTATCATTTTAAATTTTTTATTTTTATTTTTCTTAACTCCTTCTATTTCTTTAAAACAGAAAATGAGGATTAAAGGTTTTTTTGAAATTTTAAAAAATTTAAAGAAAAATATTTTTGCAAATTCCTCTCTATTTTTAATAGCTTTACTAACTGTTTTCATACCTAGTGTTTTTTTATATATTTCAGCTGCTTTAACAAAAAACTATTTTGCTATTAGATTAGATAGTATTTATTTAGGGTTAGAGTCTTTTTTTATTATGATTCCATTTTCTATTTTGATAACGCCTTTTGTGATTTTCTTTTTTAATTTTTCAATTGAGAGTTTCAATATATTGCATAAAATGGACTCTAAATAATGTCAAAAGTTACTTTTTTAGGAACAGGAGCTTCTACTGCAGTGCCTGTTATTAATTGTAGATGCACAACATGCAGATCAGATTCAAGATATAACAAAAGATTAAGACCATCAGTATTAATTGAGAAAAACAGAAAAAAAATACTTATAGATGTAGGGCCTGATATCAGAATGCAAGCTGTGAGATATAAGATTAAAAAAATAGATGTTTTGATTTTAACACATGCTCATTTTGATCATATAGCGGGATTAGACGATCTAAGGATATTTAATCGTATCCAAGAAAAGCCAATTCGTTGTTATCTTTTAAAAGAGACTTTTAAAGAGATAAAAATTAAATTTGATCATTTTTTCAAAAGAAATTTAAAACATCACACGCAAGGTGCGAAATTTGATTTTCATGTTTTAGATGGAAAAAAACAAAACTTTAGATTTGAAGATATGTCCTTTGAGTATTTTTCGTATTTTCAAGATTCAAAAAAGGTTTTAGGTGTAAGAGTTGATGATTTTGCCTATATAACAGATATTAAAAGATATGATGAAAAGATTTTTAAAAAGTTAATGAATTTAGATGTTTTGGTTTTAAGTGCTCTTAGACATCAAAAATCGGATGTTCATTTTAATATAAAAGAGGCAATAGAGTTTATAAAAATAGTTAAACCAAAAAAAGCGTATCTAACTCACCTAGGTCATGAAATCGAGTATTTAAGGGATTCTAAAAAACTTTTAAAAAATGTTTTTCTCGCTTATGATGGACTAGAGATAAAATTCTAAGTAAATTTTAAGAATTAAAAAAAAATGTCAACAAAAGATCCAATAGATTTAGGGAAAACCCGTCTTCTAGAAATAGAAAAAAATAAGAGCGCTCTTTTAGTTGGCGCTTATAAATCAAACAAAGAAAAAAGTATTAGATTAGAGCATTTAGAAGAGCTAAAAAGTTTAGCCATAACTTTTGGGCTTCAAACAATCGAAAAAATGTTAGTTCACATTAGAAAAATAGAGACTTCTACATATATCGGTTCTGGAAAGGTTGAAGAGATAAGAGATTTATGCGAAGAGAAAAATATAGATATTGTAATTTTCGATATCGATATAGCGCCACATCAACAAAGAAATTTAGAAAGAGAAATAAAAAAAACTATTATCGATAGAACGGAGCTAATTTTAGGCGTTTTTGCTATTCATGCACGATCAAATGAATCAAAACTCCAAGTAAAGCTCGCGCAATTTAAATATGAGATGCCACGGCTTAAAAGAATGTGGACACATCTAAGTAGGCAAAGAACAGGCGGCAGCTCTGGTGGCTATCTAAAAGGCGCTGGTGAGAAACAAATTGAGATTGATAGACAGATTTTAAAAAAGAAGGTATCCGATCTTCAAAAAGAAATAGGTAAGATAAAAGAGCAAAGAGAGCTTCAAAGAAAAAAAAGAAAAAAACAAGAGATTCCATCTTTTGCGATTATAGGTTACACGAATTCTGGGAAATCTACTTTAATGAATGCTCTTACAGATGCAAAAGTTTTAGTTGAAGATAAGCTATTTGCTACTTTAGATACTACAACTAGAAAATATTCTCTTCCAAATCATCAGCAAGTAGTTTTAACCGATACTGTCGGGTTTATAAGAAAGCTTCCTCATACTTTAATAGCAGCTTTTAAATCAACTCTAGAAGAAGCTGTTTCAGCTGACATACTTATTCATTTAGTAGATGTCTCAAATGAAAATGCAAAAGTGATGGCAGAGGCGAGTATAGAAGTTTTAAAAGAGCTTAAAGCTGATGAAAAACCAATCATTACCTGTCTTAATAAAATCGATGAAATCTACGATCAATCTTTCATTACCTATTTTAAATTAAACTATCCAAAAACTGTAATAATCTCAGCTTTAAAAAAAGAAGGGTTTGAAGATTTGATGGATAAGATGATTCATGAAATTTCAAGTCTTAGAAAAATTATAAAACTCAAAATTCCTCAAAGCTATTATAAGCTAGTATCTGAGATTATAAAAGAGGGTAGGATAATATCTTTGAACTATGAAGAAAATGATATTTTAATAGAAGCAGAAGTTCCTAAAATGCTTCAAACAAAACTTCAAATGTTCGAAGTTTAAATTAACTTAAAAATGTAAATAGATGTTTGCTAAAAAGCATTGAAAAGGCTTTTTATCCAAATTCACTCTTTGGACTAAAAGTGAAAAACTAACTAAAAAAATTAGTTTTTACAACGTCTATAATACCTTTTGTGAACATCTCAATTCCAAGTAAGATAATGATCATACCTCCAATTTTCTCTACAGCTAAAATACCTTTATCACCTAAAACTCTTTTAATAAAAGAGGCAGCGAGGAGTAAAATTAAAGATGGTATCCAAGCGAGGATCAAAGCTCCAGATGTAACGAGTGGGCCAACTCGAGCAGATAAAATAAACATAGCTGCGATAGTAGCCGGGCCTGCGAGTCCTGGAATAGCAAGAGGTATTATAAAAGGCTCATGACCGTGCAGATCTTTTTTATTAGCATGCTCTAGTTTTGGAAAGATCATATTTAGGGCTATAATGATTAGAAGTAGACCGCCTCCAATACCTATTGTAGAAGTAGAGATTTGAAGAGCTTCGAGCATACGTTTGCCGAAAAAAGCAAAACCTAAAAGTACAACCAAGGCAATAAGAAGCTCTCTAATTATAATTTTAATTTGTTTTTTGTGGCTATATCTGGCTAGCAATGATACAAAAACTGGAATCTCACCGATTGAGTTAAAGACGAAAAATATGTAGATTGCTGATTGAATAAAAGACATTTTCTCTACAGGAATCGTAACATCCATATGATATAACCTCGTAATTTTTTTTTTACTATTTAGATATAAAAAGTATTATACGCATCTTTTGTTTTTTTTTCATGCTGTTTTTTTTGGTTTTTGTTATATTTTTAACTAAATATAGATTGATATCTAAGGATTTTTATGAAAAAAAAATTTAACATTTTGACAATTGGCTGCAAAGCTAATCAATATGAGTCCCAAGCTTATTCAGATCAGCTAACTACCCTTGGGCTAGTTTCAACAAAAGATGACAATGCTGATATTTGTATTGTAAATGCATGCTCTGTTACAAATAGCGCAGATAAAAAGTCTATTAATGCTATAAAATCTTTGAAAATGAAAAATAAAAGTGCAAAATTTTACTTTACAGGATGTATTTCAAAAGAATTCAAAGAAAAACTAGATAGCGATATAATATTTATACCTAATACTCAAAAAGAGAGTTTGGTTGATGAAATCTTTCCAAATAGAATAGTTCCGAAATTCAGAATAAAAAATTTTGATAATCACACAAGAGCATTTGTAAAAATTCAAGATGGCTGCGACTCTTATTGCACCTATTGCATCATTCCATTTACAAGGGGAAGGTCTAGATCTAGAAAAGCTGAGGAGATATTGAGTGAAATAGAAAGGCTCACAGACAATGGGTATAAAGAAATTGTTTTAACGGGGATCAATTTAGGAGAATATAACTCTGATATATCTTTTGTAGATCTTTTAAAAGAGATTCACGAAATTGAAGATGTAAAAAGAATCAAATTATCTTCTATTCATCCCCATGATATTACAGATGAGATGATTGATCTTTTGATAAACTTTGAAAAAATGAGTAAATATCTTCATATCTCATTGCAGTCAGGATCTAATAAGATTTTAAAAAAAATGAGAAGAAAATATACAACTGAAATTTTTATAGAAAAGATAAAAAAACTGACATCTCTAAACAGAGATTTTACATTTATGACAGATCTAATAGTTGGGTTTCCATCAGAGACTATAGAAGATGTTGAAAATACAATAAATATTATAAAGAGAGCTGAATTTACAAAAGTGCATCTTTTTCCATACTCTAAAAGACCAGATACTTTAGCTGCAAAATTCTTAGAACAAGTAGATAAAATTGAAGTTGATAAAAGAAAGAAGCTTTTATCTAAAAGTGCAAATGAAATAGCTTTTGCTAAAAGGGAAAAATTTATAGGAAGAGAGATGATGGTTTTATTTGAAAGTATGAAAGATGATTATTTTGTAGGATCAACTGATAACAATCTTTCAGTGCATGTAGCTAAATGCTTTGAGATAAAATCTAATGATATAAAGAAAGTCAAACTTATGAAAAATATGGATGGATATATTTTGGGTGAACTATGCAAATAAAAATAAAACAAAAGTTTAATATAATCTCGCATAGTATTGGAACAAAATTTTTGATTGTGAATTCAAAGTATTTTGTTCAGATCTTCCCAGGGCTACTGCATTTTAAAGATCTAGATTCCAGTAAAAATTTTAAAATATTTTTAGATTTTGTTGGGCCTGTTAAAAATTTTACGATTTCTCAAAATCTCTTAAATGGTGATATAAAAGTCTCTTTTCATGCTAAAGATGGTTTTTTATCATATAAGATATTTAACCCTGAAAAAGCTACTTGTATTCATTTTGAAAGGTTGCCTCAAGATGAGATTTCAATAAAACTAGATAAAACGAAAAAGATTAAACCAAAAGAAACCCTAATCCTTCCAATAGCCATTTCTTATCTAAAAAAACCAGAAGAGTTTTTATTTTTAGGGATTCATAAAAAGCAAGATTTAGATTTTATTCATAAAAGAGAGAATCTTTTAGAGTTATTGCCTTTTTTATTTTTATACTCTCAATTTTTCAAAGATATTCAAACAAAAAAATGTCTAAGAGAAAACTGCCTAGTTAGAGAGCTTGGTAGGAAAATTCAAAATAGAGAAAGAGAAGAAATTGAAGATCAATTTATAAAAGTTTATAAAGCGCATTTCACAGATTCATTTATACCAAGAGTAAATGATGAAGATTTTCAAAATATCATTCCATTAGTAGAAGAAAAAGATGCAAAGCCACTCCATATTTTACGAAAGCTTTTCTATATTATTAAATCGATTTTAATAGATCAAAAGTTAGATGAAATATTTTTGCTTCCAGCTCTTCTTATTCCTTTTCACTCTGGCAAAGCTTTAAATATAAACTTGCCAATAGGAAGCTTTGATATTGAATGGTCTAAAAAACTTATAAAAAAACTTATTTTTAGACCAAAAAAAGATGTGAAATTAAAACTTCATTTTCAATCAAAAATCAAAGGATATAGACTCAAAACTTCTATAAAACAAAAAGGTAAATTTTTTAAAAATAGAGATTTGCTGTCTTTTGAAAAGAATAAAAGCTATTATTTTGATAAGTTTCAAAAATAAGTGCTTAAGGAATATTCATGAATAAAAAATTTGCAACTGCAATTAACTGTATGGATGGTAGAGTGCAGCTACCTGTAATTCATTGGTTAAAAAAAGAAGCTCAAGTAGATTATGTGGATATGATAACAGAGCCAGGACCAAATAAGGTTCTATCAGAAAATAAAGATAGAATAGTAATAGAATCTATAAAAAAAAGAGTTGAAATATCAACAAAAAGACGTATTTTAAAACTAATAGCTATCGTAGGGCATTTTGATTGCCTCGGAAATCCAGCTAAAAAAGATACTCAACTTAAAGAGATTAGATCTGCTATTGAAGTTGTAAAATCTTGGAATCTTGATGCTAAGATAATTGGATTGTGGGTTGATGAGAATTTTAAAGTGAATCAAATCGATTAATAATATTTTTTTTAATTTTTTAAACTGGTAATAGGTGTGTTTCTTCAGAAGGATTCTCCTCGGACTTATTTATAGAATCTTCTTCTTCTCCTTTAGGGGACAAAGATTCCTGGTCGGTGGTAATCCAAGATTGTGCTTTTGCTTTTAGCGAAGGTAGTAATTCAGCTATTTTATGAGCTTTGAATTTTTTTATCCCCATTTCTCCACGGATCATTAAACCACAAGAGAATATGGTAGATATTACAAAAATCGCACTCATACTTATTCCAGCGATAATTCTTAAAGTGCTATTAGTTTGTAATCCTGCTTTAATTGTTACAGGTCCCACCATAAATAATGAAGTTGCCAAAAAAAGTTGGCACCCTCTTGAAAAACCTGTAGGATGGTAAGATGGAGGAATTTGATATTCTTCAGATAACAATATTGGATTAGCGATTTGAGCTAAACCTTTATAAGTGGCTATAGCTTTAATTTTATCATCATAGGCGTCTCCTCGTTCAAAAGAGAATTGGATATCAGAGTCTCTTACTCGTGGAATACTCATCTTATAATCTTTGTAAATTGTTATTTCAGAGCAAGACTATAGTTAATGAAAATCTTTTAAACAAGCATAATGTTTTGTGAAAATGCAATGCAGAATTATCAGCTGGGGATATTAAGATAAGCTTTATTTTGAAGTATTCATGAACTGAATATTTTTTGAGCTATTGAAAAACAATCGTGGTTTTTGTTATACCAAAGAAAAGAAAAAAGCTAATCCATGCAAAAACATTTAGACCTATTATTAGAAAAAAAACATTCAGATCCACATTCATTTTTGGGGCTTCATGACGATGTAATTCGTATTTTTAGCCCTAAAAAAGAAACGCTATTTCTAGAAATTAACAATAAAAATGTTGAGGCCAAAAACATTGATAAAAGAGGACTTTTTGAATATAGACTAGATAGAAAAATTAAAAATTTAGATTATAAGATTTATTTATCTACAGGTAATCTTATCCATGATCCATATGCATTTGAGACAACTCTAAAAAATGAAGATATTCAAAACTTTCTAAATAAAGATCATTCTAATCTCTATAATATTTTGGGAGCTCATAAAAGAGTAATTAATGATGTTGAAGGTGTTGAGTTTAGCTTGTTTGCTCCAAATGCAATAGGAGTAGCTGTTATAGGAAGTTTTAATGATTTTGATGGAAAGATAAATCCTTTAAAAAATGTTAATAATTCTGGGGTATGGCAGATATTTATGCCTTCCGTTGATTGGGGCTCTTTATATAAATTTGAGATAACAACTTCTTGTGGGAACGTTTTAGTAAAAACCGATCCTTTTGCTTATTTTACAGAGCTAAGACCCCACAATAGCGCTATTGTATCGAATTTAGAGAGTTTTAATTGGGAAGATAAAGATTGGGTAGATAATAGAAAATGTAAAAACTTAAACAGGCCAATTAATATTTATGAAGTGCACTTGCAGTCTTGGCTGCAAGGAGAAGAGTTTTTTTTAAACTATAGAGATTTAGCACATAAATTAGCTTCCTATCTAAAAGATATGGGATTTAATTATATTGAGATAATGCCAATAATGGAGCATCCATTAGATGATTCATGGGGATATCAAGTAACTGGATTTTTTGCTATAACTTCTAGATATGGATCTTTAGAAGATTTTCAGTATTTTGTAAATTACATGCATAAAAATAATATCGGGGTTATTTTAGATTGGGTGCCTGCTCACTTTCCTGTAGATGATTTTGCTTTAAATAAGTTCGATGGTTCTTATTTGTTTGAGCATGAAGATAAAGCTCTAAGAGAGCATCCTCAATGGACTACTTCAATTTTTGATTATAGAAAAAATCATATTCAGAATTTTTTAATCTCTAGCGCATGTTTTTATTTAGAAAAATACCATATTGATGGTCTAAGGGTAGATGCTGTCTCTTCAATGCTATATTTAGATTTTGGAAGAGATAAATCTCAGTGGAAAGAAAACAAGCTCAGAGATAATAAAAATTTAGAGGCTACTCAATTTTTAAAAAAGTTAAATAAAAAAGTATTGGATAGTTATCCAGATGTTTTGATGATTGCAGAAGAGGCAACAGCATATAAGGGAGTTACTGATAAAAGTAGCTTAGGTTTTGATTTTAAATGGAACATGGGATGGATGAGAGATACCCTAAAATATTTTATGGAGCCAATAGATAAAAGAGAGGATAGTCACAATGATCTAACATTTTCTATTATGTATGCATTTGATGAAAAATTTATTCTTCCGTTTTCTCATGATGAAGTAGTTCATGAGAAAAATTCATTATTTAACAAGATGAGAGGAGATAATATTTTAGAGAAATTTGCAAATTATCGACTTTTATATAGCTATATGATTTGTCATCCTGGAAAAAAACTAACTTTTATGGGCTCAGAGATAGCTCAAATAAAAGAGTGGGATAATTTCTCTGAAATTAGCTGGGATCTTTTAAAAAATCCGATGCACAAAAAATATCAAGATTTTGTAAGAGATATAAATCATCTATATCTTGAAGCTCGAGCGCTATATGAGGATGATTTTTCATTTGATGGATTTAAATGGGTAGATATCAGAGATAAGAAAAATTCAGTTATTTCATATTTAAGAATATCTAAAAAATCGAAACTACTATGTATCCATAACTTTTCAAAAAACTCTCTAAAAAACTATTTTTTAAAACTAGAAAATATTGAAAATGCAAATCTAATTTTTAATACAAATTTAGAAAAATATTTAGGAGATGAAAAAGAGCCCAGGAGTGTAAAAATAACGTCTAATGGGTTATACTTTGACATAGCCGCTTTTACAACTTTGATATTAGAGGTTCAAATTGCTCAGTAGAAAAATAAAAAATCAAAAAGATTATATAAGTCTTATAGATGAGCTTATTGAACACGATAAACACTACTATAAAGAAGCGAGGCCTATAATTTCAGATTACGATTATGATCAGCTAATAAAGGAGCTTCAAGCTTTTGAAAAAGAAAATCCAACTTTAGTACATCCAAACTCACCAGCTCTAAGAGTTGGAGAGGCTTTAACTCAAGGTTTTAAACATTTCTCTCATCTAACACCTATGATGAGTCTTGCTAACACATATTCAAAAGACGAGCTAAAAGAGTTTATTAAAAGAATTTATAAACTCTTAGAAAAAGAAGATGTTAAATTCTGTACTGAGTTAAAAATGGATGGAACAGCAATATCTATTAGATACGAAAAAGGACATCTTACTCAAGCTTTAACTAGGGGGAATGGTAAAACAGGAGATGATGTCACTTTAAATATCAAAACTATAAAAACTCTTCCTTTAAAGCTTCCAGGAAACAAAAAAAACATTCCCGATCTCTTAGAAGTTAGAGGAGAGGTTTTTATACATAAAAACATTTTTAAAAAACTAAATGAAAAAAGAGAAATTGATGGATTAGATGTTTTTGCAAATCCAAGAAATGCAGCAGCAGGTTCATTAAAACTTTTAGATCCTAAAGAAGTTGCAAAAAGACATTTAGATCTTATTTGTTATTCAATTGCAAATGCTGAGAATTTTGTTTCCTCTCAATTTGAAATGCATGGCTACTTAAAAGAATTAGGACTTCCTGTTTCATCGGAAAAACATTTTAATCTCTGTAAAAATTTAGAAGACATTTTGTCTTTTGCAAATAAAATAGAAAAAAAAAGAGAGAGCCTTAGTTTCGAAATCGATGGCATCGTTATAAAAGTAGATGATGTAAAAGCTCATAAAGCCCTTGGTTTTACTGGAAAATCTCCTAGATCCGCTGTAGCTTATAAATTTGCAGCAGAGAGGGCTATAACAACTATAAAGGATATTACAATACAAGTTGGAAGAACAGGCGTTTTAACCCCTGTAGCTGAGTTAGAACCTGTATTTGTAGCGGGATCTACAATATCAAGAGCAACTCTTCATAACATCGATGAAATCAAAAGAAAAGACATTAGAATTACAGATACAGTAGCTATAGAAAAAGGCGGAGATGTTATCCCAAAAGTTGTAAGCGTTGATTTTACTAAAAGAAAAAAGGAAGCTAAAAAATTTGAGATGCCAAAAAAATGTCCAATTTGCTTATCTGATGTAACAAATATAGAAGGCGAGGTTGCCTATCGCTGCATAAATTTAAATTGCAAAGGCCAAAATCTCAGAAGGCTTAGTTATTTTGCAGCAAAAAATGCTATGGATATCGAGCATTTAGGAACTAAAGTCATGCAGACTTTAGTTGAAAAGGGTTTTGTATCAAAACCCTCTGATATATATCTATTAAATGAAGAGATGCTGTCAGAGCTTGAAGGGTTTAAAGAAAAATCTATAAAAAATTTATTAGATAGCATTGAAAAATCAAAAAAATGCACATTTTCTAGATTCATAATGGCACTTGGAATTAAATATGTGGGATCAGAGAGTGCTGATCTTTTAGCAAATCATGCAAGAGATATAAAAACTCTTAAAAAACTCTCTAAAGAAGAGCTTATAAATATTGAAGGTATTGGAGATATTGTAGCTCTTTCTATCATAGATTATTTTGAAGATCAAAATAATTTAGATGAAATTGAAAAACTCCTATCTTTAGGCCTCTCTCCTCAAAAACCCAAAGAGACAAAAAAAGATCATCTATTTTTTAATAAAACGTTTGTTTTAACAGGCTCTTTAGAAAAGTATACAAGAGATGAAGCCAAAAGGTTGATTAAAGAAAGAGGAGGGAAAACCTCTAGCTCTGTTAGCAAAAATACAGACTTTGTTTTAGTAGGATCTGAGGCTGGTTCTAAATTTGAAAAAGCTAAAAAATTAGGTATAAAAACTCTTACAGAAGAAGAGTTTTCAGCTATGCTCTAAATCTAGCAGTAAAAATATTAGAAGATCTCACACCTGGGCAATCCGTTCTAATAGGATCAATCATTAAATCGGATGTTATTGAACTCTTAAAATTATTTGGAACGACAACATTAGATGTATCTATGCCATAATATTCTCTCCTTAACCTCTACGAAATAATGCTCTAGATGGGGCTAAGAGATAATAAAATCCCCAGTAAGTTAATTTAAATGGAAAGCTAACAGCTTTAAAAAGTCCAAAAAATAGCATTTTACAAGTAACTTTAATGTATAAGCCCAAACGTTTTGAAGGTTTAGATATCTTTGAGATAGTTTTATATGCTTTTAAATAAGTTTTATTGGAAGTTGCTTTTTGAGCAATTAAACCATATGCCAAATCTCTTGCATAGCTGCTCTGTATTTTGTTTGCTGTAGATAGAGCTTTTTCAAGTTTATCTTTTTTTATGTATGCGTTAGTTACATCATTTAAAATGGTTTGTTTAATTGAGTTGTTTGTAACTAAAGTGTTCGCGATTCTTATTGCATCTTGAATTCTTGCTTCCATGTCAGAGGATAAGTAAAGAGCTACATTTTTTTTGGCAATTATTTTTAAAGCCATATTTTTTAGTCTGCTATCAGTGATTAAAAGAGCTATTCTTTCGGCATGGCCTAAATGATTTGTAGGAAATGTTTTTTGAGCAATTTTATGATAAAGTTCATTTTTCATTTGTGGATCTATTATTTTTGAAGTAACTCTACCGGCATTTATAAGATGTTCAGGAGATCTTCT
>JAAKFN010000109.1 GCA_011065045.1 Candidatus Anoxychlamydiales bacterium | reverse complement strand
TTGATTTTGATGCTCAAGCAAATCTCACAACAGGCCTTGGTTTTGATCCAGATGAACAAGACTCTATGGCTGTAGTTTTGCAAGGTGAGAAACAAGTTAAAGACATAATATTAAAAACCTCAATTCCAAATATGCATCTCTCTCCAGCAGACGCTTGGCTAGAAAGAGTTGAAGTTACAGGGGCTTTAGCTGCTGATAGATATTCTCATGAAAGATTAAAAAATATATTAAAACCTTTGGATTATGATTTTATTTTTATAGATACCCCCCCATCAATTTGTTGGCTTACCGAATCCGCTTTAATTGCCGCTAACAACTCACTCATCTGTGCAACCCCTGAATTTTATAGTGTCAAAGGCCTTCAAAGACTTGCTATATTTATAAATAACATTGCAAGTAGACATCATCTTAGCGTTATGGGTATAGCTCTCTCTTTTTGGTATCCAAGAGGGAAAAGTAATTCAGATTTTCAAAGTGTTATTGAATCTACTTTTCCAGGAAAACTACTCAAATCAAAAATCAGAAGAGATATAGCGGTCTCTGAAGCAACTATCTATGGCCGTCCTGTTTTTAAAACAGCGCCAAAAAGCAGAGCATCCGATGATTATAAAGCATTAACTAAAGAATTATTAAAAAAAAGCAAAAGTAAATTGGCTTTACACTAGGAGTTATCAAAAATGGTAAAATTTAATGACCTTTTAAATTTAAGATTAAGATCAAAAGACAAACATAAACCTAAAATGACAGCTCTAGCAGAGCTTTCAAAAGAGGGTTCGTTATCTAGTTTTTCAGGAGTATTTAAACCAAGCTCTTTAAATGAGTCAGAAAAAGAAAATTTATCTAACATTTTACAAAACTACAAAGATGAAGAAAAAGACATAGATGTTGAAGAGGATCTTAAAAATTTAATAAAAATAACAGCCGAAGTAAAAGCTATCACGAACCAAGCTGTGATTCTGCACGGTGAGAGAATTAAAAAAGCTCAAACTATTTTGAAAAATTATAAAGAAGGCGCTTTTACCTACTGGTTAATGGAAACGTATGGCAATCGTCAAACTCCTTATAACTTTTTACAGTATTATGACTTTTATATGGATATGCCAACAAATCTTCGTCCACAAATAGATTCTATGCCTCGCCAAGCTATTTATACACTAGCTAGTAGAGGAGGGGATTTAGAAAAAAAACAAGACATAGTACAAAACTATAAAGGTCAATCTAAACAAGAAATCCTATCAGTTATTAGAAAGCTGTTTCCTTTGCCTCATGATGATAAAAGACAACCAAATATTGCAGATCAAGCAATTGCAACTCTTAAAAGATTAAAATCTCTTTTTTCACACCCTTTATTTAAACCAGATATAGCTCAAAAAAAAGAGATCTTGGATATAATATCCAGGCTCAAAAAACTATAAGATTTGCAATGGTTTAAATAGACTTTTATCTAATAACTTAGGGTAGCCGTTAGATAAGTTTTAGAGTTTTTGTTATTCAAAACTTTTTGGATATCCCCAATCAAATCTAGCTAAAAAATTGTTACTTATCGAATATTCTAAGGCCTGCTCCAATAGATAATAGAGAATGGCCTATAGTGGACTCCAAAAATTGGATAGGTCGTTAAGTTATACTTTCTGCTAAAATAACCAATTAAGCAAAAGTAGATCTACTTTAAATGAAGGTCCAAATAAACTTTTTGAAGAGATACAAAAATCTGAGAGACCCACTATCTTTCATTGTAGCTGGCATCATCATGCTTTTGATCTCGTATTTTATAAAAGGATAAAAAGCATCCATGCGATATCAAGGTTGCTATCTTTCTGTCTCCTAAATGAATAAACATCAGAAAAAAGAAAGTTTTTCTGATGTTTATTTTTGTAACAATTTTATACCAATCTCACAAATAATATTTAACTTCATTTGTGCATTGTTTTTGCTTTCAAATATCTATCGCTTTTCTAAAAATCCTTTAAAAACGGCTGATATCCTACTAAACATGTCAAAGACTCTACCTCTAGCTGGGCTAACCAGGAACTCGGGCCCTTTTTTTGTTCCATCCGCATTAAATATCTGTCCATATAGACCCCCGACATCATCATCCTGACCATTTCTATCATACGTAACTCTGAAACCACCATCACTTAAGCTTTCTACTGTAGTATGATGATCAGTATACGTGTTAATCTCAGATCCGTTCTTTCTTCCATCTGCATTAAATAGCTGTGAATGTAGAACACGATCCTGATCTTTACTCTCCCAAGTAGCTAAGAATTGGCCCTTACTTAATCTCTTTATTGAAGCACCGTCCGGATTTCCATCTAATTTAGTTAAAGCCTCTTCTATTTCAATCAAATTTCCCGCTTCTTTTTCTGCTTGTCTAAATATTTCTTTAGACAATAATTTTCTATTTGGGCTCTCTTGAGAGTTTTGCAATTCTTGAAGCACGTCTCCTAAAGGAGTTTTTGCTTCAAAGAATCTATTTATAAACGTATTTCTAAGAGTCGTTTCTTCTCTTACAAAATTCAAAAAAGTTTGATCTTGCTCTTGAAACAACACCTTTACTAGATTCTCAATATTGCTTGTATCCATGCCAGAGTATTTTTTATGAACCCGCCCTAAATAATTTGTAACAGCTTTAGCAGGATCAATAGAGTCTCTCCATTCATTATCCTTTGCTCCAAAGTTCTGCGTTTTGGGAAGGCCTTCAATAAACGCCGGGACTGGTGGCGCTGCAACTTGGGCAAACGCTCGAGGTATAATAGCCATAATAAACTCCTTTTGTTTTATATTATGCATTAAAAAAAACGACAATAGTTTAAATTTAATAAATGATAATATCAATCTTTTTTAAAATTAAAAAAAAACATATTAGATAGATAAAGCTTATGTCAACTATAGATCTCAGCTTAAAACAAGAGCTTCAATTGCTTTTTTTATTTTTTCAGAAAATATTTTATTTGGTTCCACTAAAGGTAACCTCATATGGGATTTACATTTACCAAGCAAACTAATAGCATACTTGACGCATATAGGATTCGTTTGTAAAAACATCGATTGAATCAAATCTTTATGCTCATTATATATATTTTGAGCTTTTTCAAAATCCCCATTTAAACAAAGATCATTAATCTTTTTGAACTCTTTAGGAATCACATTTGCAACAACGGATATTACCCCTTTAGCGCCTAATTTTATCATTTCTATTGTTAAAGGATCATCGCCAGATAAAACATCAAAACGTGTTTTTTCAATCAATTCTTTTGCTAATTCTAAACTACCTGAAGCTTCTTTAATTGCTATAATTTGATCTATTTTTTGAAGTTTTATAAAAGAGTCTATCGATAGTTTTGTTCCAGTTCTACCTGGATGATGATATAAAATGATTGGAAGTTTTTCTTTTGCAATTTCTTCAAAATGTTTTATTAGACCTTCGATAGGGGGTTTGTTGTAATAAGGAACGACAACTAAAGCGCCATCTACTCCTATTTCTTTTGCTTTTTTGGTTAGAAATTTTGACCGCTTAGTTGAATAAGTTCCTGTTCCTGCAATTATTTTTGTTTTGCCTTTAGCGAGTTTTACGGCTATTTCAAAAATTTTAAATTTTTCATCATCTAAAAGAGTTGGGCTCTCTCCTGTTGTGCCAGAGAGTACTATAGCATCTGTTTTGGCATCTAGATGCCACTGAATTAAGTCTTTTAGAGATTTTTCATCTAAAGACCCATCTTCATTAAAAGGCGTAACTAATGCGACCATTGAACCTTTAAACATCAAAAGTATCTCCCCAATTTAGTTTCTCTACTTTTTTATCTCTTTTTTTACCTTTTCTTGAAACTTTTTCATTCATAACTTTTCCATCTTTGCAAAGAGTAAAAGAAATATCTTGTTTTGATTTTTTTACAAATCTGAGAATTCTAGCTTTTGGATATTTTACTTTTTCTTTTGTCGCTATGACATATGAAAATTTCTCATCTTCATATCCAAGAGTCCCACCTTTTAAATATTTATGGATTTTTGATCTTTTAACCCTTACATAAAAATGACACCAATCATTTTTTGGCATTGGGCATTTTAGAGTATTTGGACAAGGCGCTATAAGATTACATCCCTTCTTAATTAGGTTGTCTCGGATATATTTAATGTTTTTAAATCCTACTTTCGTTCCCGGCTCTACAAAAACAATTATTTTTGATTTTGAAAAGAACCATCTTTTTATAATTTTATCAATTTGAAAATTTTTTAACTCATTTGCAACATATGAGAGCATTACTAAATCAAAATCATAATTTTTTACTCTTAATATATCGTTTTTCTCAAAAGTTATTTTTTTAGATATTCCTTTCACATTTTTTAGAAGCTCTTTTGCATAAAAAATCATTTTTTCATCTTTTTCAACTAAGTGGGTTCTTGGAAAACTAGTTTGTAACTTTCCATTTTCTGAATAAAAAAAAGAAAGTAAAGCCCACAAAAATGCACCAGAACCTGAGCCTAAATCCAAAGCTGATTTTATGCTTGTTTTTGGAGAGATATTTTGTATTTCATTCAACGAGTACTCTATAGCTTTTGTGGTTGCTGGCATTCTAGATGCAATATATGAGAGCCTCTCTTTATCAGAGGAAAAAAATTTGTGTTTTTGTGTTTTATATTTTTTAGAGAGCTCTAAATTAATTGATTTTAGCTCTTTTAGAGAAACGTTTTCAAAAAGTGCGTTTATAGAATCAAAAAGCTGTTTTGGCGTTTCATTCATCAGATATCGAAAGTAATTTTTCTTTTTCAAACGTGGTTTTGCCAATATATGTAAAATTCTCTACTATCTGACCATCGATTGGACTATAAATAAAAGCTTTTCTCTTCTCATTTTTAACTCTAGCAAGCTCTGCTATGAACATATCTATTTTAGCTTTTTGTATCTTAAATAACAGCTGTTTTTTTTCTAACTTTTTTAGATTAGAGTGCACCACTTTTATATCGGTTTTTTCATCCTTTTTTGAATTCAAATAGGTCTCTAAAGATTTTTCTTCTTCAAATTTTAGAAGTGTTAACTTTTCATTTTCATAATCAATTTTTGTTTTGATGTGTTTTATTTTTGTTTTGATATCTGTTATATCAAACTCTAAAAGCAAGTCTTGTTTTTTTACAAAATCTTTCTCTTTGAAATGAACCTTCGATATTTTTTGATTATCCAAAGCTGCTATATCTATATATTTTGTAGCGATAACTGCGTTCGTTTTTTTCGATTTAGTACTTTTAACATAAAAATATCTTAAAAATACAACCGATAAGATTACAAGACATATAAAAAGAGTTTTAATTATCTTTTTCTGTTTTTTTTTCGCCATTTTTTTTATCACTAATATTGTTATAAACCAAATTTAATTTTTTTTGAACTTCTAGAAAAGTCTCAACGCTGGTTTTTGCTTTAGTAAAGTTCAGCTTTAGCTCTGATAAATCTTTTTTAATTTTTATTATCGGTTTTCCGTTTTGTTTTTTTTCTAAATAAGAAGCGAGCACATCTTTTAGAGGTTTTTTCTCTGAATAATTTTTATCATCTACTGCTTTTTCTTTTTCATTCGTTTGAGTATTTGTCATTATATATAGCTCCTTTCTCAAAGGTTAAAAAATAATTTTAAACCTTCGCTTTAAAATAAATAATTCCAGCAATCAAGCTCGCAAATGCTGCTACTAAAAATGGTAAATATATGTGAACTCGATCAAAAAGTCCACCAATAATTGGAGAGATGGCCATCGCGGAGGCTTGCATTGACTGGCTAATGCCCATAATTTTCCCTTGCATCTTTGCTGGCGCTCTATTCGATATGACAGTTGTACAAAGAGGCCAAGCAAGCCCTCCTATTACAACACACGCACCTAAAATTAAGATAACACCTGACACATCTTTAGGAAAGGCAACAAGACCACATAAAACTGTAAAAATCAAAAAGGCTACATCTAAGATTCTAAGAGGT
>JAAKFN010000108.1 GCA_011065045.1 Candidatus Anoxychlamydiales bacterium | reverse complement strand
CACAGTTGCTACGGACTAGTGGAGTATCCGTAGGTGTGTATGTATCTCTTCCGACTAACTTCTGCATAAAGTTTCCTTTTTGCCCCCTAATCAACCAGTTGCCCCTGATCCTCACGGTTCAAGTCCCTTCCTTTAGGGAGGGGTGATTGACATTTTCCAATCTAGCTAAAACCTGAGCTTTTTCTTTTATACAAAGCGACTTAAGCCACTTATCAAAATCGGGAGAGGTTTTTATTTTTATCATAAGCCTATTATATTAGGCGCCTAATATATTAGTCAATTTTTTTATTTAAAACTTTAAAAACTCCTAAACTAACAATCTCTTAAAATACTCAAGCTATTAACATAAAATGGCTTAATCTACTAAAAGAAGTTTTTTTTAAAATTGCTTAAAGAATTCTTATCTAAAAGAAAGCATGTTACAGTAGTGTGAGAAATCTGAGTCCCAAAGCCTTTTTCTATCAATTATTACAAAACTTTTACGATAATAGCGCCGCCCAAACAGATATTATCTTTATAAAAGACAATAGATTGACCCTCAGTAATAGCTCTTTGAGGTTTCTCAAACGATACTTCAAGTAAGTCTTTTTCAAGCTTTCCAATAGTGCATACTTGATCATTTTGCCTATATCTAATCTTAGCTAAACATTTAAATGGAGTCTTAACTGAAAAACTATCCACTACAAGACTTAATTTTTTAGCAACTAGCTTTGATGCAAATAAAGCTTTGTGATTTTCTCCTTGAGCTACAAATAATGTGTTGGATTTAAGATCTTTTTTTACGACATACCATGCGTCGCCTTTTCCGCCTATTTTTAGCCCTTTTCTCTGCCCGATAGTATAAAAGCTAAGACCTATGTGTTTTGCGAGGATTTGACCGTCTACAGACCTAATATCGCCAGGTGTATGAGCGATATACTTAGATATAAACTCAGTGAATTTTCTTTTGCCAATAAAACAGATACCGGTGCTATCTTTTTTTGCATGATTTGAAAGGTTTTGATCTTTTGCGATTTTTCTTACTTCTTTTTTTGTGAGATGACCAATTGGAAAGATTACCTTTTTTAAGATTTCAGATTTTAGGGTATATAAAAAATAGCTTTGATCTTTACTTAGATCTACTCCTTTAAGTAAATGAAGGTGATCATCAATCACCTTTTTTTGAGCGTAGTGACCTGTTGCTAAAAAATCAGCGCCTAAAGAAATTGCTTTTTTTAAGAAGAGATTAAATTTTATCTCTTTATTACATAAAATATCAGGATTTGGAGTTATTCCTAATTTATACTCGGCTAAACATTTAGAAAATACTTGATCGAAATACTCTTTTTCAAAGTTTATAGTATGGTAGGGAATATCTAAGGTTTTACATACCTTTTGAACATCTTCAAAATCTTTTTGAGATGAGCATGTAGAGTTTTCATCTTGCCAGTTTTTCATGAAAAGAGCGAAAACTTCATAGCCTTGCTTTTTTAAAAGATAAGCTGAAACAGATGAATCAACTCCTCCCGATATTCCAATAGCAACTACTTTTTTCTTCATAACTCTTTTAATCTATCAATTCTATCATCTAGTGGAGGGTGGGTAGAGAATAGATTTAAAAGACCTCTTTTTGAGTTGTTAGATATTTTAAGTGATTGAATAGCTAGCTTTTCTTTTTTTACATCTTTTATGCTATAGACTGATTTTAGAGTTTGAAGTGCTTGTATCATTTTTTCTTTTCCGAGGAGTTTAGCTGAGTTTTCATCTGCTCTAAACTCTCTTCTTCTTGAGTAAAAAGCTAAAACAAATGAGCCTAAAATCATAAAAATAATCTCAAAGAGATATATAAAAAAGTAGTTTGAAGAAAAAGAAGATCTATTTTTTCTATTAGAAGAGGAGATAGCAAAAGCTAAAATTCTAGCTAAAAACATAACAAATGCGTTTACAACTCCTTGAAGCAGCGTCATTGTTATCATATCACCGTTTGTGATATGAGAGATTTCATGGCCGATTATAGCCTCTATTTCATCTTTGGGCATTTTATTTATTAAACCAGAAGATAGGGCTATTAAAGATCTTTTTTTAGAAGGACCTGTTGCAAATGCATTTACTTCATTAGACTTATATACTCCAACCTCAGGCATGTGTTCTAATCCAGCAGCTTTAGATATTTTTTTGACACTATCAAAAACAAATTTTAAACTATCGTTTGTATGAGTCTCATCTATTATCTCAATTCTCATAGCCCATTTGGCTATTTTTTTAGAGAGAAGCAGTGATATGAAAGCGCCAATAAATCCCCAAAGCAGACAGAAGATAGCTAGAGAATTTATATTTAATCCATGTGCGCTTAGATACGGCTCTAGCTTAAAAACACTTAAAAGAGTTGTTATCGTTAAAACGACAAGTAAATTTATTAAAATAAATAAAAAAATTCTTTTAATAAAGTTCATAAACGTAGCCCTCTTGCTTTTTAGGGTATATTTTATAACTAAACTTAAAGTTAGTCAATGATTCTTGCTAGCAAATATATATGAAAATTAAAAAATTATAAAAAATTTAAATTTTTTAATAATACTCTGATATTTATTATTCCATCTTAACTAAGAAAGGAAATTCTTCTATCAAATTTTTGAGTTCAATTTCAGCGTCTTTTCCTATTTCTTTTAAGCGAGCTTCGATTGCATATTGAGCATGTCTACAAACTCTTAAGTCATGATTTTTAATTGGAAGAGATAACAATTCTGTGGGCCAGCTGGGAGGTGCCGTTTCTGGTTTGTTGCTAATCCAATCTGCTATAGCATCTTTTTCAAAATAGATAATAGGAATCTCATCTCTATCATCATCAAGAGTCATAACTTTTCTGATTGGGCGTTTTGTAATTGGACATATGTAGTTTTTTAATACAGGATCTGTACTTAAACTTTTCGGTATATTTTTTAAATTAGAAAAGTTGGCAAGATCTTCAAGTGCTTTAACTTGTTTTTTAAGAAAAGCTTGATCATCTTTAGAAAGTTTTGGTATATCAGCTGAATTTTTAGCTTTTACAACTTCAGGATTTGATTTTAGTTTGTTTCTAATATCTCTTGCCATATTTCTAGTAAATGAATATGTGGCTTGAGCTGTATTTTTTAAAAAGACTCGATTGGATAATATTGTACCAGCAGCTTTTAAAGCATCAATATATTTTTCCAGTTTTTCCTTTTTAGAATAACCGGTTTCAATTGAGCCATCTGCTACATCTGCAGCTCTATAAGCAATAGTGCTTATAGTATCTACTCCTAAACCTTCTTGAGCAATCTGTCTAACAACATCAGTAGTGCCTGCTGCTATTCTTGTTCCAAATTTTAATTTATCTGAAGATTTTTCTTTTGCACTTGCTCCTATTTCAGCCGCTTGGGCAACCATAAACAATGAATCTGCTCCTACTCTGGTTATTTTTTGAGTTCTAGATAAATTTTTATCCTTACAAGTATCGTTAATATCTTTTGCGGCTTGAAAAAATTGCAGTCCTTTAGTAATCCATACAAAAACATCAAAATAACCCATATTTCCCTCTGTCTCCATTAAAATAAAATTTTAAATGCTATATAATTTTATTTTTATTAACAAGTAAAATGAATAGTTTTTTTTGTAAAAAAATCTTTTGGCAAGATCTCCGAATTAATAACAAACGAGAGACTTGTTTTGATTGATAAAATAGAAGATGTTATTAGAAGAATCTTAAAAGACAGCTTGTATATATTTTTTTTAGTTTATCTTTTTAAAGTTCTGGGATTAAAAATTTGAACATCTTTTATGCCAATAGTTTTTAATCCTTTAACTATAGCTAATCTAGTCAGCCAGATAGAAGAACCAACACCTAGATAAGTAAGTCCAATCAAAATTATTTTTCTTATATTAAGGGCAGCTGTATTATTCTTTAATAAAAATGAAATTGCAAGATGCGAAAGCCAGGCATTATCAATCGCTAAATCCATAAGTAAATTCCAATTTTCTTTACCAAAATTTTTTATGAAAATTTGAGACCATTCAAAAGCTTCATTTCTAACTCGATATATTTTTGTATCTGTTGAGGTTGGTTTTGTAGTTAAATAATTCAAAGTCCTTGGAATTGCATAAAGTAGACCGCTACATACATTTGTTGAGATTGGGTCTGTTGTTAAACTATTCAAATTTCCTGGCATTGAATAAAGTAGATTGTTACATAAATTTTTTGTAAATGACATTTTTTTTCTCCTTCTTATATAAATTAATACAATTTTATTTCAGGGTTCACTTTTTTTTAACTAACTCGGATTTTCTACATCTGCATTTGTTTGTAAGACAGGATCTATAGCTGTATCTAACTCAAAATTAAATTCACCTTCTTCTCTCGCTAGATAAGCACTTAAACGCTTTCCATGAAATCTTAAACGATTTTCTATCAAAGATTTTAATGCAGGTTTTTCAATTAAGGCTGTTTTAGATAATGGTAGTCGCGAAACAGGTGATGTAGGATGAGCAGATAGCCATCTATAAATAAATCGTCTCTCATATAATGTAACAACTGGTCTACCAGCGCGGTCTTTAGTAGTTGGGTCTCCAACTGGGTCTCTAACGGACATATGGGTAATAGCACATGTCCAAACTTTGAAAATGTTATCATCTTGTAGTGGCATTGGAATCATTTCTGAAGATACTAAATCTACAGTTTTACTATCACTTTCAGAGGCACCGTCTCTAATTTTTAGGCTATTTCTGAATCTTAAATATGTATGTAGTTCTTCATAAAGTTTTTTTGGAGTAGATATTATATTTTTTATTCCTACATCAGAGGTTACTTTTATAGTACTAGCAATCTTTTGAGTTTTTCTAGCGCTATCGATAGTTTCTTTACATTCTTTTGGGTCTACTGATTTGTAATCTACTATTTTTCTGAGTTCTGTATCTTGGTCTTCCTCATAAATGGGTCGTTTTGCCTCTTCGCCTTTTTCTTTGTATTCTTTTAGATATTTTTCTTCATCGGTAATAACCATTTCACACACGTTCGCTATGATTCCTGAAAAAGGAGCTATAAGCGTTTTTTCATAAAATCTAAATAGAGAAGGATCTTCATGTTCATAGTCTTGGAAAAACTCAGCTAATCTAAAAGGAATATCTGCTATTCGAGTTAGAAATTCTCCAGTTTTAAATATAATTATTTTGTCAGGATCAATCTTTTTTACTTTGCCAACTTTTGATCCGATATTTAACGATAACATTGCTAATCGATTAACAGATGAAAATATGTGTTGCCATCTGTGTTCCTCATCGTTATAAGACTTTCCGATACTCTCTAAAAGTTTTATACCATCACATATTGCTACAGCTGTAGAAGTTATTGCAGTTAAACTCATTTGCCTCTCCTCATATAAATTTTAAATCCCTCTATTTTTAAATGGTTGGATTTTTTTTGTAAAATATTTTTTTTCAATAATTTAATTTTCTAGTAATTTTTTAGAAGATAATAGGTTTTTATTATGAAACTTATCCACAAGCTGGATTTTCTATTCATAGAGACTAATTTGTTCGCTAAAAAAAAGGTATATAAAAATTTCAAATAATCGCATTGCATAGTTGAAAATGAAAAGTAAACAGCGATTATTACAAAAGTATTTGCAAAAATATTATCCAATATGTCATGAAATGTTATATAGTTTATCAAAAAAGAGATGCTAGTGAAAGCAGCCGTTAAAATTTACAAAAAGAAAAAGAAAAAAGGGTTTTATTTAGAAGATATCAAAAAAAACCTGAAGAAAAATAATGAGTGTTATGTTTTAATAACATGCTCACAGCCATCGCAAGATGGAAAAATGAACGTTGAGCTAAATTATTCAGGAGATGAAAATTTAGCTTCATATTTAGTAGATGGGGCTCAAGATGTTTTTGACTCCCAAATGGATGGGGCGAAAGATAATTTTTAAAAAATAATAGATCTGTCAATCACCCCTCCCTAAAGGAAGGGGCTTGAACCGTGAGGATCAGGGGCAACTGGTTGATTAGGGGGCATTTTATGCAGAAGTTAGTCGGAAGAGATACATACACACCTACGGATACTCCA
>JAAKFN010000107.1 GCA_011065045.1 Candidatus Anoxychlamydiales bacterium | reverse complement strand
GACTAACTTCATAAGAATTTTTTAAATCTGCTGTAAGGAATTCAAATTGTAATGAATAGTTTTTTTCAATTGTGTTTTTTAAAGTCTTTAGAATATCTTGATTTCTACCAATTCCTAAAATATTATATCCTCTTTGTGCAAAAGAAAGAGCAATTTCTTTTCCTAAGGTCCCTGTCACACCATTAATTAATACCCAACGATCGGGTTGCAATTTTCCTTTTTTTTCTTTTGTCAGAAAAAGACTTTTCTTTTGAAAGGTTTTATCTATCGTAGATAGAAAGTGAATCAATTCCTCTTGTGTATTGTAAAAATGAGGGGAAACGCGGACTATAGAATTACGTGTCGTAACCGTTATACCTTCCTTTTCCAGGGAAGCTTGGAATTTTTTTGGATGTATGTGTTTAGGAAGGTCAAATGAGGTAATTCCTGATAAGTATTTTTCATGGGGATATTTAAGGGTTATACCAGATATCTGTTTTATTCCTTCTCGTAAAAAAATACTATGATTTTGAATCCTTTGATAAATAAACTCCCATCCAATCGATTTAAGCTCCTCTAGAGAACTTTTAAAACCACCGATAGATGCAATATTTAAAAGACCAGGTTCAAATCTTGTTGCTTCAGGAGAAAAATCTAATTGCATAAGGTCGAAATTTTCAGGATAACGGACGCTTGTCCAGCCCACCAAAGGAACATGCAGTTTAGGGATAAGATCTTTACGTATGTACAAATAGCCGCATCCCATAGGTCCAAGTAACCATTTTTGGGCGCCTCCAGCTAAAAAATCAATGTCAGCCTGATGAACATCAACAGGAATCGTTCCCACCGCTTGAATTGCATCTACACAACTCAATATGTCATGTTTACGGCAAAAAGCACCGAAAGCATTAATGTCATGACGTTGCCCTGAGAGGTAACTAACTAAACTGATGCTGATGAGTTTTACAGATGAAAGATCAAGACTTTCTAGTACTTCAGATAAAGGATGATCAAGATCAAAGAATTCGCACTTGACTCCTTTAGATTTAAGGTTTTGCCAGACGTATCTATTTGAAGGAAATTCATTTCTAGGAACAAGGATTCGATCACCTGGTTTCCAATCTATTGATAAAGCGATTAAACTAAGTGCTGTGGAAGTATTTGAAGTGAACGCAATTTCACCTGCATTAGCGGATAGTAATTCTGCTAGAAGGCGGCGTGTATGTTCTAAAATACCTAATGATTCATAAAAATGTTTTCCTAAAGGCTCTTGCATCTGATCGCATAACACTTTCATACTATTGATTGTTGCATAGGAAACAGGAGCTGTAGCCGCATGGTTTAAAAAGCATCCCTTTTGAGAGATTGGAAAAAGTTCTCGATATTTTTTTAAGTTCATAGAGCTTACATTTTTTTCTTAAAAAGGAAATAGATCCGAAGAGCACAGGTAATTACACTGCCAATGATCACCCATAAGAAAAACGCCATAATGAAGTCAAAATTCCAAGCCCAATAAAGCGAGAAGTATTGGCATATAGAGAATACTATCAACGCAACAATTCTATCAGTTTGTCCTACTGGTCCTACACTTTGAATTTTTCTATGAGCAACGAGGCCTATCAATCCGAAAAATGTTACAGCCCAACACATGGTTATGGCAACTAGTCCTAAGGTCGAGTAATAGAAAGAGCTAAAAGCAATTCCTAGCATAAGGCACATGTCAGCTATTTCTGGTGCAATGCGATTAACCATTTCACCTTTGGCTGTAGATTTTTGAAATTCTGCAGCCATAAGCCCATCTAGGGTCCCTATCACCATTCTTAAGAAAATAAGACCACAGGCTAGAAGATATAACCAATGTATGTGGGGAGCAAAGAAATAGGTAATGGCTGTAATAATTCCCAAAGGAATCAGAGACCAGCTTACGACATTAGGATCAACTTTTTTAAAAAAAGGAAGTAAGAAGAAGATAACTTTTCTAAAAGAATATTTGAGATGGTATAATCCAATTTTCATCATTTGTACCAATTATTTTTCTATCAGAATACATGAAAAATGCTTTAAAATCATTGTTTAAAAAATGATTTACCTTTAAAAAAAAACAGCATTATTGTATTTTTTATGGCAAATCTTTAAAATCACCAACCTGTTTTGTTTTTATGATGATTTTTTTTCCAATGATTACTCCTCCAGTAATGTGGGCTTGTCTAGGTATTTATGGATTTTTAATTATTTTCCAAATTATTTTTTTTCTAGGTTCAAAATGGAAACCAAATAGCAAATTTTCAGATATGAATGCTCGGTTAAGAGCATGGTGGTATATTTTTATTGCTTTTACACTTGTCTTTCTTACTAGGGTTTGGGTATTAGATTTATTTTGGATGGGAATTAGCCTATTAGCCCTACGTGAATATTTTCATGTGATTCCTATTAATCCAGAACACAAAAGAACTAAGATATGGTTATATCTGAGCATTCCTTTACAATACGCCTGTATTTTATTAAACTGGTATGGATTATTTCTTATTTTTATTCCTGTATATATTTATTTTTTATTTCCCATTCGAATGATTCTGTCGGGTTCTTCTAAACACTTTTTGCAATCTCTAGGGGGATTCTTTTGGGGGGTAATGATGACAGGATATAGCCTAAGTTATGTTGCTTATCTTTCACATTTAGCTATAGAAAAACAGTATATAGCGGGTCCATTAGGCTTGTTATTATATTTATTGTTTATTACTGAAATGAATGACGCAATGCAGTATTTATGGGGAAAGTCTTTAGGCCGTCACCTCATTTTACCGAAAATAAGTCCCAAAAAAACAATTGAAGGGCTTATTGGTGGGGTTTTATCGAGTATATGCTTTTCTCTTTTAATCGCTCCATTTCTCACTCCAATGAATTGGGTGGGAGCTATACTTATGGGTGGTTTGATTAGTATCGGAGGATTCTTTGGTGATGTAACTTTCTCAGCAATAAAAAGAGATGTTCACATCAAAGACTTTGGAAAGCTTTTACCAGGTCACGGGGGGCTTTTGGACAGAATAGATAGCCTTATTTTTACAGCTCCACTGTTTTTTCACTTAATTCGTTGGTTTTATTAAGTTAATAACTTGGATTTAATGCTTTTAAGCCAAAAAAAAGAGGGGATTTCACCTTTATTTTAATTGATATGTAGTATGTTCTCCAGGATTGATGTCGATGCCAATAACAGAATGTTTGTCTTTTAAGGATGAAGCTACTGCGTTTCCAATCCTTCCTGAACTACCTGTTATTAAAATGCGCATGATTGATTTCTTTTAGCTATTTACTAATGTTATTTAAAAATAGTATTGCATATTTTGCACAAATTTAGCACACTAAAAGGCAACAATGAGCTAGAATCAACAACATTCAGCATAAATGTAAGTTCTTCTTTTAACAAGAGAATTATATTGTTGATGACTGGCTGTTATTGAGAATTTAAGTGTTGAATCGGACTTGAAAACAGAAGTACCTGCAAGGGTACCGGGGGTTCGAATCCCTCCTCTTCCGTATCTTATTGATTGTCAAGTTATATAGGCTCTAGTCGGAGTGTGAAATCTAATTATCATTATATTTTCTTTTTCTTCAAGGCATTTGAGGTGTTGAGCCTTAGGAATTGTGCAAGTGTTCATCATGAGGATATGGAGCTTTTATTATTTTCAGCTTTATCGAGAATACTTATTATTTGTTTTTCATGAACAGGGCGGTAATTCCACACCTCCACACAAAGATTAAGTTGATTTCGTAATAGTTTATTGCTAGATTTTTCGTGTACATGGCCATATAATTGAAAATGATCCGGAATCTCTATACTTGGGCGGTGGGTGAGTTCTATATCATGGTGTCCAACTCTGATGATCGCAGATTCGAGAACAACTAAAAAGCCAATCTTATACAGTTTGCTTGGCGTGCCATCGTGATTACCGCGAATGCATATTTTCTGACCGTTGAGTTGTTGGTTGATTGCTCGAAGATGTTCTGTACTCCCCATTCCGAAATCTCCCAGGAAAAAAACAAGATCAATTTTAGCAACAAGAGCATTCCAATTTTCAATTAACTCTCGATTCATTTCCTCTATATTTTTAAAAGGTCTGGAGGTGTATTTGATAATGTTAACATGAGAAAAGTGTGTATCAGCAATGAACCATTTATTCATAATTTTGCAGAGGGTAAATTGTCACTTTTATTAAGAAGGTATTTCTGAAGGCGACTTTTCTTTTTATTAGGGATGGTAAGCGATACCTTCCCAGATTCTAAAAGTTTTCTCAGGATTTTTCTAAGACCTCCCGATATACATTTGTGTCCTAGATTTTCTGCAATCTCCGAAGCTGAAAGAGGTCCATTGTTAAGGGAAGATAGAACCTTTTCAGATAGAGTTTTTTTATTTGACTCTGGCCTTGACTCTAGCCTTGACTCTGGCCTTGTTTTTATTGCTCTAGGGAAAAATGTTATTAGAACGCAGCTAGAACGCTCTTCCCATCTTGGAGGTAAATTGTTATTTTTTTTGCAGCTATCAAGAATATTCAGTGTGCCCGAACCCCAAGATTCAATAATACCTGAACAATAAAAGGCATTTGCAATTAGAGGGTTCCATGGTTTAGATTCATGAGGTAGGGTTAGCTTTTTGGGAGTAATGTCAAAATGAAATTTGCCAGGATTAATTATCTCCAAGCTATTGTTATACATGGCTATTGCAACGGCGCCTCCGACAAAAGTATAATCACGGTGGCAAATGGAATTAGCAATAGCCTCTCTAAAAGCAGCTGGAGGGTAAAGGGGATAATCTTCACGTTTCATTTTTCCAGGAACGACTTTACCTGCTATAGGCATATGATCTAAAAGAAAGTATTCGGCTCTGCGTAAGATTCCAAAAGCATGATCTTTATATTCACGATTATCTGCGAACTCTGCCAACCTGTCGTTCCCGCGAAAACGAGCAATTTTAATTGAGAATTGAGGGAATGTGGAGTAGATTTTATCGCTTTTTCCATAAAGAGCAATTGCAGCATTGAGCAGCCTTCCATCTTTGATGAGTTTTAAGCCTCGAAGAATAGATTCAGTATCTATAGATTTTTGAGGTTTGATACGGCCGAGTTGTTGGCCGTTTTGCAGAGTGGCATGGATTTCTTCTTCATCAAGGTTTTTAATGGTAACCTCTTCAGGAGCATATTCACTTTCCCAACGTTGATTGCTGTGAAGTTTTTCCATCAAACGATTTTCATATTCTTCACGAGGCATAATGGAGGTTGTTGGGCCATGAAGTAAATAAGCACGATCTTCATATGTAAATAGTCCATGTTTTTTCACCACTTTGATAACAATGACTTTCAATTTTTCTGAAACAGGAACGGTTTCAATTTCGAGAAATACAGGTGGAGAAATCAAACGATGTTCGGCAATTAATTTTTCTAAAGTTTTTGTCGTGACTTCTTGGCCTATAATCTTACATTTATCATCGATACCATAAAAGACGAAGCCTCCAACATTGTTGAGCATAGAGCAAACGGTTTTTGTTCCTTGCCTTTGTTGTGCTGTTGTTTTTTTGAATTCGATATTTTCTGATTCACCTTTTTCGATTAGTTTTTCAAGTTCCATTAAATCCATGATCCTATCCTATTTTTTATATCGGTAACTTCTCTTTGCCCTTCCTTACCAATTTGGATCATTTCGAGGATATCCTCGAAATGATCCATAATATCTTGTCCGCTATTTTTACAAGCCTTTTTAGCTTTTTCAACAACAGGAAGAAAGTGACGATATTCGGAATATTCAAGTGCTTTTGCTAGCTTTCGTGCATTCCAAAATCCACATCCATTTTTTTCTTGTCTAAGTGATTTAAAGGTTTGATGATGTTCAATTTTTACAGAGTTTTTAGTCATTGTTTTTCCCTTTTCAAATAAATATTTAAATTTACCAAAGGGGAGTATTTTTTTTCCACAAAAAAAAAAGAACAAAAATAAGCGTTCTTTATTTTGTTCTTTTGACAAAAGGATAAAAAAAATGTAAAATCAGATGGATGAATGAAAATAAATTACATAAAATTCAAGAGAGTCTTCTCGATCTATTTA
>JAAKFN010000106.1 GCA_011065045.1 Candidatus Anoxychlamydiales bacterium | reverse complement strand
AATAAAAAATCTTTGTTTTTGTTTGAGATTATATGAGATGAAATAGCGAATGATGATGGATGTTGAATCTCTAAAATACTAGAAAAGTAAGAAGAAGAAATATCTTTACCTTCATTTTTATAAAGCCATAGGCCATATAAAAAATGAAGAGGGGAGTTCTCATCTGAGATTTTCTCTAGTTTGTATTTATTAAATATTTTAGAAACTAATTTTAAGTTGTTTAGGGTAAGGTGGGCTTTTGCAAGATATGAATCTAATAATAATTTGAGATTGTTCGGAAGAGTTATTTTTTTTATTTTTTCAAAAGCAGATATAACTTTTTCATATTTTTTTTCATCTAAGATTTTCTCTGTAAGATATATTAAAATTCTAGACTCTTTAGTAGATGGTTTTTTTGGGATCCTTTTAAATAACTCATCTAAAGCTTTATCAAAAGGAAGATGAAAACAAAGTTTTAGAAGGCTAAAAGAGTTATTATCTAGCTTTTCTTTGTTTTGCTCTAAAAGATCATTTGCTAATTCAACTTCTTCTAGCTCAAGAAGTGAGAAAATAATATTTTCTATATTTGCTTTTTCTAAATCTTGAGTATTTAAAATTTCTAAAAGAGCATTTTTGTTATTTAAGATGAAAGAGAGTTTTATACTTAAATAATGAATTAAATCATTTGATTTTTCAAAAAAATAAAAAATTTCTAAATTGTTTTCAAGTCTATCTAAAAACTTTTTAGAGCCTATATTATCAAGTAGGTTTGGAATAAATCTAAGCCCAATTAGAGCTATTCTAAAAGCGGACTCTCTATTTTGGTGTGAACTTTGATGCATCCTATAGATTATATATTGAAAGATAATGGGGCTTTGATGATGTTTAGAAAATTTTCTAATCATTAACTCTAAACATTTCGCTTCTTCTATAAACTCTTTTTTCTCTAAATAAATTAAGGATTTTCCTAAATACTCTAACGGCTCAAATGTAGAGGAGTGTAGCTTTTCAAATTTTAGCATTGCTAGATCTAAATATTTTTCTCTTTGGTGTGATTTAAGTTTTTTAGCTTTTTCGATGAGAGATATTCCAGATCTGAAAATAGCCTCTAGCCCTTCTTTTCTAGATGGAAATGAAAAAGTGATTTTTTCATATTCTTTGATAGCTATTTCATAATCTTCTTTTGCAAAAAAAGCATCTGCAATTGCGAGGCAATTTACCATAACATTGTAGGTAGATGTATATACTTTTAGATCTTTAATTGAAAAAGAAGTGTCTTCATAAGCTAAACCAAAATAGTTTCCTCTAATAGGCAGATGATTGATGTGAGAAAATATCAACTTATTATCTAAGTAAACATCTAATTTATCATCAACTTTTTCTATTACTAGATGGTAAAAAGTTTTAGGTTTTAATTTTAGGGTATCATTGAAAATTAAAACATTTGATCTAGATATTTCAGTCTCTTTTTTATCTAAGTTTAACCATAGCTTATAGCCTTCATCTACCATAAAAGAGTTTTGATTTTTTAAAATATTTAGAAAAAACCCAAGACCTTTTGAAAATTTCCCAAGAGATATATCAGCTTCAATTTTAATATTAGATGAAAACGATAATTTTGATACCATTAGTGTTACCCAATGAGCAAAATCTACTTTTTTTGAAATAGCTGTATTCTCTGCGAGTAAAATGTTTTCCTGAAACTGCCAGTCATCAATTTTTTTTAAATCTAAATTAGCTGTTAATATCCACTCGGGTTTTCCTTCTATATAATCTTTTAGATCATCTATTAAATCTTGCATGTTTTGATATCTTTGGCTCTCTTTAGCTAAACATTTCATGCAGATATCATTTAAACTTTTAGGGATATCTCTTTTCGGTGCTTTTTCTATAGGCTCTAAGATTTTTTCTAGCTTATAAATTTTTCTAAAAGTTTTTAGATCCTTTCTTTTAAATGGCATCTCTAAAGTTAAAAGATTATATAAAATAGCGCCAAGTGCGTAAATATCGGTTTGAGCTGTAGCTTTATGTCCCATCGCTCTTTTAGGTTCCATATAAGATAGAGTGCCGGCAACTTTTCCAGGCATTGTTAGCTCTAAGTCTTCAGTTTTTAACTCTAAATCTTTATCGATCTCTTTTTCATTTAGAAATTTTGCAATTCCCCAATCTAAAATTAAAACTTCTCCATACTTTCCTATAATGATATTGTCCGGTTTTAAGTCTCTGTGCAAAATGTTTTTAGAGTGGATATATGCAATAGCTTCACAAACATGTAAAAATATTCGAGATAAGCTTTGAATAGAGCTCGCTATAAAGTGTTTATCATCTGTTTTAGCCTCTTTGAGGATCTCTTTAAGGGTTTTGCCCTCAACAAATGGCATCGTGTAAAAATAGGGCTCTTCTAGATGAATATCATATATTGGAACAATAGATGGATGAGATAAAGTAGATGCAATCTTCGCTTCTCTTAGAAACCTTTTTATAACGACATCTTTTTTAGCTAAATCCTCTCTTATCTTCTTTAGGGCTACATGTCTTTTGGCAACAGTATCATATGCCAAAAGGACTTCTCCCATTCCGCCTTTAGCTATAGATTTTTCTATTTTATATCTCTTATCCATAATAACCTAAAAGGGTTTTAAGTTAAAAATTACCAGGTGTCAAGTAATTTTTTAAAAACTCTTTATTACAATAAATTAATTTATTAAATACTATATTATTTATTATTTAAATAAAATATTAAAATAATCATAAAATATAAAATTTTGATTATTTAGTTTATTTAACAATATTTTAGTGTTTCTTGAGATTTGTAAGTCTTTGTGAGTAAGCTTTAAGCTAGTAGAAATCTAAATATCAAGAGGCAAAAGCTATTTATGCAAAATGTTTTTTTTAATTTATTTAAAGATGGTAATTTTTTAATTAAAAATTAATGTTATTTTTTTTAAATCGCTAACCTCACAGATATTTGTGGGGCTTGGACAGTGTCTTTTTTTGATGGGTATCCAATTCTTTCTCAGAAAAAAGACTCTAATTTAGAAAAACTATCAATATTCTTAAGACGATAACTTCTTATATTCCTTTTTGAGGGTCTGATTACATTGCGTTTCTTCATCTGTATAGGGCGGCATTTGTGAAACAATATTTTCTGCTTTGTGCAAAAGTTCTAAATGCTCATCACTATTTTTGAATTCAGTCGATAAATATTTATCAAAAAGTTTTCTTAGAACGTAAGTTTTTATTTGAAGATCAGTAATTTTTGTAGTAAGTTTTTCTGCTCTTTCTAAGTTATTATTTTTTATACGCTTCAATGCTTCTTTTCTAAGTATCTCATTTTTTTTATTATTAGATGGATTAGCGGCTTTATAAAGCTGCCCTTGATGAGAAGGGCTCATTTTTTCGAATATTTTGCTAGTTATTCTTTGTTTTTCTGTTTCATTATAATCATCGCTATCTATGTAAGCATGCATAAGAGCGCTAAGACCATCTTGATAAACTTGAGAAAATTCAACAAACCATTCATTCATAGCAGATTTAGAGCCTTGAATTTCCTCAAAAAGCTCTGTTGCCTTTTCAAGACCATTTTTTTTACCTCCTTCAACATAAGCTTTTATCAATAGAGAGAATATCATATCTTGAGTATATTTTTTCTTCCTCATTGTAACTAGGTTTTTAACATCATTTTCAACTTCTGCTAGTCTGCCTTGAGAGATTTTTAGCCTAGCTAATCGTATATATGCATGAGCACAAAGGACGAAACAAGTTGAAAAATCAGTAATATCTAGCCCTTTTGCTTCAGCTTTTTCTTGCATGTTTGGTATTAAGTTTCTTAAAGACTCTAAATCAATAATAACAACTCTTTCTAACAAAGCATTATTTTCTTTAGCTAGGGATGTTTCTCTTTGTAATTCCTGAATTCTTTCGTTTATCGTTGCAATATGACCTTCAAATAGCTTAATTATCTTTAAAGTTAATTGTTCATCGTTTGAAAAATCTAAAAATGAATCATGAGCAGATTTAGGTAAAACCAAATCTAGTGAATGTTCAACAGGTACTGTCGAAGCCATAAACCCTCCTTAATTGATGATTAATACTTGTAATTTTAAATAATTTAAAAATTATTTTTATAATTAACGAAGCTGTTAATAATAAAATAAAAGAAGGATTTTTATATAATTTCATGATTTTAGTAAAGAGAGTTTTTTCATGAAATTAGCAATTTTCTATTTGAGAAATTTTTAATAAAATTTTTCATATTCAAATACTTTTAATTAAAATCTCATATTTCTTATGATGGTTATTTAATAAAGCTTGGAAAAAAAATGAACGAAAAAATAATTCTAACAGGGGATAGACCAACCGGGCCTCTTCATTTAGGACATTTTGTTGGATCTTTAGCAAATAGAGTGAAAATGCAAGATGAATGTAAACAGTTTGTGATGATAGCAGATATGCAAGCTCTAACTGATCATGCATCTAATCCAGATCTTATAAAAAATAGCATCCTTCAAGTTGCTTTTGATTATTTAGCTGTTGGAATTGATCCCAAAAAAACAACTATATTTTTGCAGTCTTTAATCCCCCAAATCTCCGAGCTTACCATGTTCTATTTGAATCTAGTTACTTGGAATAGACTAAAACACAATCCAACTGTGAAACAAGAGATAAAACAGAAAAACTTTCAAGATAGTGTTCCTGCTGGATTTATGATCTATCCAGTATCTCAAGCAGCAGATATAACAGCTTTTAAAGCTAATTTAGTGCCAGTTGGTGATGATCAACTTCCTATGATTGAACAAACAAATGAAATAGTTAGAAAATTCAATAGAATATATAAAAAAGAGGTTTTAGTTGAAGCTAAAGCTCTAATCCCTAAGTTCTCTAGACTTCCGGGAATTGATGGAAATGCAAAAATGAGTAAAACCCTTAAAAATGCAATCTTCCTATCAGATGAACCAGACATCTTAAAGAAAAAGGTAATGTCTATGTATACAGATCCAACTCACTTAAGAGTTGACGATCCTGGAAAAGTTGAGGGTAATCCTGTTTTTACATATCTAGATGCTTTTGATTCAGATAAAGAAAGTGTTCAAAAAATGAAGGATCATTATGCAAAAGGAGGCCTTGGTGATGTTGTTTGTAAAAAGAGACTTTTAGAAGTTTTAGATAATTTTCTAACCCCTATTAGACAAAAAAGAAAAGAATATGAAAAAGATCCAAAACAAGTTTTGGATCTTATATTTAAAGGTTCTAAAGATGCAGAAAAAGTTGCAGCTAAAACTTTAAAAGAAGTTAAAGATGTAATGCATATGTATTAATGCTTTTTCTCTTCTTCTTCCTCTTCCTCTTCAATCTCTTTATTTTGATTTTCTTCAATATCAGCTTCAGTTATATCTTTTGGTCCGAAAAACTCTCTAAAAAATACATAAAGACCACCGATTGTAAATAGAACAGGCAGTACTACTTCCCACTTGATGTCGAATTGAACCGTTATGAAAGCTCCTAAAAATACAATTAAAGATATGATCGTATCAAATCTTCTGCCAACTAGATATTGCTTTAAAGCTATTGGAATACCAACCGTTAGCATTATACCCGGCCACCAATACTTAAAATATGTGATGATAGCAAGGCCAATTAAAAAAAGTGCAAAAGAAAGGCTATGTGCTTTTCTTTTGCTCATGATAGGTTGCGCCATAAATAAATCTCCTAATTATTACTTCTCTAACTGTAGTCTATAGAAAAAAAAATATAAAAATCAAATGTTAATTAACTAATTGTAATATTTATTATTTCGAACTTGTTTTTTTTGATCATTTAATAGTTAGAAAGGATGATTAAAGTAAAAATAAAGATTATTTAGATGCATAAGATTTTAGATATTTAGCTGTGTATGAGTTTCTGTTTTTGATGAGTTCATCTATTGAGCCCTCTGCTATAACTCTTCCCCCTTTTTCACCAGCATCTTTTCCGATGTCTATAATGTAGTCTGCATTTTTTATTACATCTAAATTATGCTCAATAACAATGATGGTGTTTTTCTTATCTACGAGCGAGTGAAAGATTTTTAAAAGCTTTTCAATATCTACAAAATGAAGTCCGATAGTTGGCTCG
>JAAKFN010000105.1 GCA_011065045.1 Candidatus Anoxychlamydiales bacterium | reverse complement strand
TCTTTTTTCATATTATTAACCTAAATTTAAAATATTTTGAGCTCTATGATAAGATGAAGCTGTTCCTATGTCAATAAAAGAGGTTTTTATATCAAAACCAAATATTTTTTTAGTAAAAACAGCTTTTGAAAAAAAATCCAGTTCTATTGAAAATTTTTCTGAATCTTCTATATTTTCAAAATCATCGAAAACATTTTTGTTTATTACATAGACGCCTGAATTAATAAAGCCACTTATTTCTTTTAATTTTTCGCTGTTTTGTTTTTCATTAAACTTCAAAATTTTTTTAGTTTTTTCATCCAGCGTTAAAGAACCATATCTAGATGTGTCTTTTTCAAACCTATAACCTATTGTAATCTCGGCTTTTTTCTCGATGTGATTTTGTAATAAATCAGCTAGATTAAATTCTAAATATGTATCTCCATTTAAGACTAACACTTCATTTGATTTACAAAGTGATAGAGCTTTTTTTATAGCTCCACCAGTGCCGAGGGGAAAAAAATCTTCAGAGAATAAGATATTGTTTTTATCTTTATATCTGTCGATGATTTTTTCTTTTTTATACCCTACAGCTAATATGATATTTTTTATTATATCAAATTTTTCTAATTGACTAATTATTAGATCTAGAAAAGGAGTGCCATTAATTTTTGCTAGGGGTTTTGGAATATCATCTCCAATTGTTTCTCTTAATCTAGTTCCTTTGCCGCCTACTAAAATTATCGTATCCATCATTTAATCCTTCATATAAATGATGGCAGATCCTTGATTTTCAAATTTAAAATCTACTTCTAATAGATGCTTTAAACTTTCTCTAATTTCAGCTTTATTATCAGGTGCTAAAATTGCTAAAAATCCACCAGATCCGGCTCCACAGAGTTTTCCCCCATAGGCGCCTGCGTTTTTAGCAAAGCTATAGGATTCATCTATTTTTGGATTTGTGATTTTGGAAGATAATTGTTTTTTTAGCTGCCAGCTTTCATCTAAGAGTAGTCCTAAGTCTTTTATCATATCATCTTTAGATGATGTAGATATAATGTCTTCAGCAGTTTTTACCATATCTTTCATTTTTAATAGATGGGAATCATTCGATTTGGTTTTTGTTTTATCAATTTGCTCTTTTACTACATCTGATGCGAACCTAGTGAGTCCTGTGTAGAAAATCATTAAACTATTTTCCAAAAGTTGTAATTTCTCTGAAGATATAATAACTGGTCTAACATTGATGTGATTTGGACTGAACTCGATAACATTCAAACCCCCATATGCGGCATGGAACTGATCTTGAGATCCAACATTTTCTTTAATAAGATTTTGTTCTACGTGGCAGGCCTCAGTAGCTAATTGTTGTTGTGAAGTTTTAGTGCCATCAAGAGCATATAGAGCATTTAAAAATCCGACGGTGAAAGAAGAGGAAGAGCCAAGTCCTGTTTTAGCAGGTAGATCGGAAAATATATGAATATCTAGATTACCTGAAATGTTTTTATATTTTAAGCATTCTCTAATCGAGGGGTGTATAATTTCTTCAGGCTTTTTTACAAGCTCTGTTTTAGAGTATCCTATTCTTATATTATGTTCGAAAAATTCACTAAGAGTGTTAACGCTTACATAAGTATATTTATTTATAGTTGTACCTAAAACTATGCCTGAGTGTCTTTCATAGAAAGCTGGATAATCAGTGCCTCCACCAAAAAGGCTGATTCTAACCGGCGTTCTAGAGATAACCATTCTAAATAAAGATTTTTTTTTGTGCATATTTTTATTTCACATTGTTAATTTTCAAAAGTTTATCAAAAAATACACTTTGTGATACAGTTTTTTTCTAAAATAGAGTTATTGAAAAGTAAATAAAGTATTGATGAGACGGTTTAGCAAAAAAAACTTGTCTCAGAAATCTGGAGATATATATGGGTTCATTAATAAAGAAATTAATAAAAAAGCTATTGAAAATGAAAGGATATGAAATAAGACTATATCATATTAAGCCAAAGAAGCATTCTTGTGATATAAAATCTATAATCTCTACGGATTGTAGGAAAATACATTATGGTTGTGGGCCTAGATTACTTGATGGTTGGGTGAATGCTGATCTCAATCCTAAAAAAAGTATTGAACATATAATATTAAGTATGGATTTGGTAAAAAAACATCCCTTTCCAGATAATTTTTTTAAATACGGATTTGCTGAAGATTTTATTGAACATTTAAATCAAAGCGAATCTTTACTTTTTTTTGTAGAAGCTTATAGAACTTTAAAGCCAAAAGGTGTTCTGCGGTTATCTTTTCCTGGATTTGAAAAAATTCTAAAAAATAGATTTTCAAAAATCAATTATGAGGCCTTTTTTAATGGCAAGTTTGAAGAATATGAACAATGGGGTCATTTGCATTTATATTCACAAGATGAACTTATTTTATTATTGAAACACATTGGTTTTAAAGAAGTTTATCCAGTAGCTTATGGTAAATCTAATTATGAAGATCTTACGGATTTAGATTTTAGAGAAAAACAAATAGAAGTGAATACCTATATAGAGGCCATTAAATAGATTTTTAAGTTATTTTATGATAAAGTGTTTTCTTTTTATTAAAACTTAACAAGAAATATTTATATGAAATGTAGAGTTTGTGATTCAAAAGATTTTAAGTTGGTGGTTGATCTAAAAGAGCAACCAATAGGGCTTCATTTTATTACAAAAGATCAAATTGGATCTGAGCCTTTCTACCCTTTAAGGGTATTATATTGCACAAGGTGTCAAACAGCTCAGTTAGATTATACAGTAAAAAAAGAGGTTATGTACTCAGATCATACATATTTATCTGGTATTACTAAATCTTTGAGGCTGCATTTTGATGATGTTGCAAAAGATGTAGATAATAGATTTTTTAAAGACGCAAAAAATAAAAGCGTTTTGGATATCGGATCAAATGATGGAACTCAGCTAAAAAGTTATAAAGAGTTACGTTATGATGTTTTAGGAGTAGACGCATCTAAAACTGTATCTAAAATTGCTAATGAAAATAATATTCCGACTCTACACGCTTTTTTTAATTTAGAGACTGCAGAAAAAATTAATAAAAAATTTGATGTTATAAATGCATCGGGTGTGTTTTTTCATTTAGAAGAGCTCCATTCGGTAACTCAAGGCATTAAAAAATGTTTAAAAGATGATGGGGTTTTTGTAGTTCAGTTTATGTATATGAAAAACATTATGGAAAATGTGGCATTTGATCAGATTTATCATGAACATCTTTTGTATTACACTCTAAAAACCATTGAAGTTTTATTAAATCGCCATGGACTCTCTCTTTTCGATGCTTATTTTTCATCGATTCATGGAGGGTCGATAATTGGGTTAGTTACACATAGAGGAAAAAAAGAAAAATCTACTAGGCTACTCAAGTTAATTAAAAAAGAGGAAGAATCTAGATGTAATGAATTACAATGCTATCAAATATTTGCAAAAAATATTGAAACCCTAAAAGAGAAAAATCTTAAATTTTTAGAGATGAGAAAAAAAGAGGGAAAAACAATTTATGCTATGGGAGCGCCGGTTAAAGGAAACACACTACTCAATTATTTTGAGATTTCAAAAGATACGATTCCTTACTTAGTTGAAAAAAATCGTCTTAGGAAAAATCTGTTTTCTCCAGGAAGGCATATACCAATAATTATGGAAGATGAAATAAAAAATCCTCCGGATGTTTATTATGTTCTAGCTTGGAATTTTAAAAAGGAAATTTTGAAAAATAACCAAGAATTAATAAATAAGGGGGTAGAGTTTTATTTCCCCATTAACCCAAAAGAATAAAAAAGCGATAAAAAAATTATGAAAATATTAATTACAGGTGCTAGCGGTTTTTTAGGAAAATTTTTAGATAAAAAACTAAAAGATCTTGGAAATGAAGTTATTGGAATTAATTCCCAAACGAATGATTTAACAAAAGAAAATGCATTAGATGAATTTAACAATGTAAAATTTGATCAGATTTTTCATTTAGCTGCATGGACGCAGGCTGGAGATTTTTGTCTTCGTCATCCAGCTGAGCAGTGGATTATAAATCAAAAGATGAACACTAACATTTTAAGTTGGTGGCAAAAGTATCAGCCTCAGGCAAAAATGATTGCTATGGGAACGAGCTGTAGCTATGATCCCGATCTTCCTCACAGTGAAGAAAATTATTTAAAAGGAAAACCGATCGATAGCCTATTTACTTATGCTATGACAAAAAGAATGCTACTCACCGGTTTAATGGCGCTCAACAAACAATATGATCTAAATTATTTATATCTAATTCCTTCAACTCTTTATGGACCGGAGTATCATTTAGATGGGAGGCAGATGCATTTTGTTTTTGATTTGATGAGAAAAATAATAAGAGGATCTTTGTATGATGATAAAGTATCTCTTTGGGGGGATGGCTATCAAAAAAGAGAGCTTGTGCATGTCGATGATTTTATTGATATAATGCTAAAACTTGTTGAATCTCAAAGCAATACTTTAATAAATATTGGCTCAGGAAAAGATTTTTCGATCAGAGAATTTGCATCAAAAATTTCTAAAATTGTTGGATATGATAAAGATAAAATTGAATATGATACTTCAAAATACGTTGGTGCTAAATCTAAAATATTGATCGTTGATAAATTAAAAAAGATTATTTTGGATTTAAAAATGAAAAGTTTAGATGAGGGACTAGAAAACACAGTAAAATGGTTTTCTGAGAATAAAGATAAACTTTTAACACAGTAAAATTATGGAAAAAGCAGATTTTTTAATAATTGGAGCTGGAATAATAGGTCTTGCATCTGCTTATCAAATTTTAAAAAAACAAAAAAATATAAGTCTTATAATTTTAGAGAAAGAAAATGAAATTTCTCAGCATCAAACGGGTAGAAATAGCGGTGTTATTCATTCAGGTCTTTATTATAAGCCTGGATCTTTAAAAGCTAAAAATTGCTTAGCTGGCAGAAAAGAACTTCTAAATTTTTGTGAAGAGTTTGGTGTTGCAACTAAAAAATGTGGAAAAGTAATCGTTGCTACAGATGAAAAAGAACTAGATGGGCTTTATGCATTAGAAAAAAGGGGAAAAGCAAATAAAGTTGAAGGTTTAGAGGTTATATCTAAAGAGAGATTAAAAAAGATAGAGCCTAATGTTAAAGCTATAAAAGCTCTATTAGTTCCGAGTTGTGCGGTTACCGATTATTTAAAAGTTTCAAAGAAATTAAAAGAGCAAATCGAAAAGTTAGGTGGACAAATTGTTTTAAATCAAAAAGTTATAGATATAAAAAAAGAAATGGGTGGATTTCAAATCGTAACTCAAAATGAAACATTTAAAACTAAAAAGTTAATAAATTGCGCAGGGTTGTATTCAGATAGAATTGCTAAAATGGCAATGCCGAATAAAAAATTATCATTAAAAATTATTCCATTTAGAGGGGAGTATTATGATATTGTGGATGAAAAAAAGGATTTAATAAATGCTTTAGTATACCCGGTTCCAGATCCAAAATTTCCGTTTTTAGGTGTTCATTTAACTAGGATGATAAATGATGCAGTTCATGCGGGGCCTAATGCTGTTTTTGCTTTTGCTAGAGAAGGGTATTCAAAAACTGATGTAAACATGAAAGATCTAATAGAGAGTCTTTTGTATAAAGGTTTTATAAAAGTAGGTTTTAAATATTGGAAAATGGGACTTTTTGAGATGTATAGATCTTTTAGTAAAGGGGCCTTTTTAAAATCTATGCAAAAGATGCTGCCCGAGATTGGTATTAATGATATTACACCTGGAAAAGCCGGAATTAGAGCGCAAGCAATAGATAGTAAAGGAAAATTGGTTGATGACTTTGCAATTGAAAAAGAAGAAAATCAAATACATGTTTTAAATGCTCCATCGCCAGCTGCTACTGCATGCCTTTCTATTGGAAAGCATATTGCAGCGCTTGCGATAGAGAAGTGATATAGATGAAAAAAATCTGCATCGATGCAAGGATGATTGAGAGTGCCGGAATTGGCACTTATCTAAAATCGATAGTCAAAAATTTAAGAGATAAAATTTTAGAAAAGGAAAACTTTAAAATCTTTTTGATTGTTAATTCTAAAATTAAAGAAAAAAAGTTATATAAAAATAGATTACTTTCTAAAG
>JAAKFN010000104.1 GCA_011065045.1 Candidatus Anoxychlamydiales bacterium | reverse complement strand
TTACTCGCTATTAAAATTTAAGCTCGCCCATAACAGATATTGCCTCTTCATCAATAAATCTAGCTTCAAGAGTTAACAAAAAATATTTAGAGTTAGAAAGAGTACAACCTAAATAAACACCAAAATGATCCTCATTTTTCATTCTCATAAAATTTTGAGAATCTTCTGCTAGTACAACTAAAGAATCTCTAATTTTTGATTTAACATTTAGATATTTTACCCCTACATATGGAATAAAAATATCTATTTGGTGAGCGAGGCCCATATCTACTTGCCAATCTCTATAGCTTATTTTAGTGCTTTCTATACTTTGAGGAACTCCATCTTGCGTTATAAAAGATAGAGTTGGTTTAGTCTTTGAATATCTACCGCCAATTGAAAGAGCAGTGTTGCCCCATTGATAAAGAATTATTTTCCCGCCAGCTGCCCAATATAGTCTATAATTTGTCTCTAATTCGATTCTACTCATAGTTCCTAAATTATCAAATCGCCAATCTGATCTTATTCTAGAAGACCCTATAACTCCAAAAACATCTATTCTATTTTGTAAATTAAACGTAAGGGTTCCGGAGTTGATATCTTGTTTGAAATTGTCAACTTTGCCAGAGCCTACTTTTTTATCCATTCTAGCATCAGATACAAAATTTCCCTCATATCCCAATCTAAAATTTATAGAACTAGCTGGAGATATAAAAAAACCATCTGCTATTATCTCTGGGTTTAAAGGATTGCCTATAGGCGCTGCAAAGGTTTTGCAAGTGAGGATTATTAAAATTAATATTACTATTTTTTTCATGGGTTGATCCTTTTAAATTTGATAATTTTTAGTCTTTGCTTAAAATATAATGGCCTTTTTTTTAAAAGAAAACTTAAATTCCAACAAATCCTTAAACCTTTCGCTTATTCATAAGAAAGGAAGCTCCAAAATTACAATCAAACCATTCTCTAGACCATACACAAATCGTTTATTCGGTAAAATCTCAAATGAGAAAACATTACTACTAGCTTTAAAAGTCTTTATGCAAATTCCGGTATATAAGTCCCAAAATTTTATTGTTTTATCTGATGAACCACTAACAAGTTGACCATTTGGCAACATCTTAAGAGTCTTTATTTGAGAACTATGTCCTGTTAAAACCTTTATGCATTCACCGGAATTCAAATCCCAAATTTTGATAGTACGATCAAATGATCCACTTGCAAAGTGTCCTTTAGGTAGGCTCTCTAATGAATAAACAGTCCCAGTATGTCCCTGCAATGTATTTGTACAAGCATATGTATCTGTATTCCAAATTCTAATCGTAGTATCAGAGGATCCTGTTGCTAATAATTTATCGGATATACGTTTAACAGACCAAATAGGATGAGTATGTCCTTTTAAAACCTTTATGCATTCACCTGAATCCAAGTCCCAAATTCTGATCGTCTTATCACTAGATACACTTGCAAGTCGATTATTAGATAAAAGCTCAAATCCTTGAACTGGCCCAGTATGTTCTTTTATAGTTTTTATACACTCCTTCGTATTCACATTCCAAACTTTGATTGTATGATCATCAGAACCACTTACTAAAAATCCACTCGGAAGCCATTCAATACACTGAACATCACTACGGTGCCCTTCTAAAGTCCCAACACAATTATTTGCTTTCCAAATTTTGATAGTATGATCAAATGATCCACTTGCCAGCATGTCATCCGGCAGATTTTTTAAAGCCCATACACCTGCTGCATGCCCATTAAGGCTTCCTACCGATTTAATATAAGTGTTTGAAGTAATGATTATAGCATTTACTCTTTTAATAGACTTTTCTAATTGTTTTTTCGTAACTTGTAATTGACTCTCCGTTCTTTCAAGTTGCTTTCTTGTAGATTGCAGTTGTTCAGCATAATTTGATATATAACTTTGAGTAAGTAATGCCATTTTTTCTTGTGGAGTAAACTTGTCAAAATTGGGATCGATGCTCTTAATTTGTGTTATGCACTTGCTTAAATCTTGCATATTTCCTTTTAAATAAAGTAATTCTGCTAATTTTTTATAAACTTCTAAAGCTTCTACAGTCATTTTTTTCTCTATCAATATTGAAGCTAAAGAAAAACTAGCACTGATATTTTGAAATCTCTCCCAAGCAGTCTTATAAACTTTTTGAGCCTTTTCTAATACCCCTTTTTCATTATATGCATGTCCTAAACGTAATAATAAAGGCTCTATTTCATGAGAAGATATATGTTTATATATTTTTTTGAGTTTTCTCAAAAGAAGCGAATCTTCCCCCAATCTTGAAACGGCTTCTTTAGTTATTACTTCAGCTTCTTTCCAACTTTCATTTTCTATGCAAAAAGAAATCCATTCGATATATTTAAATAATAATGGGTATTTGTCTTCTCTTCGGCCAATCAAAGAAATAAGCCTCTCATAGGCTTCATATGAAGGACGTATACTAATAACTTTTCCATAACATGCAATAGCATCATCATCTGCATTTACATCTTCAAAATCCTTTGCAAGCTTCATACAAACTTGAATCAAATCTTCTTCTTTTCCTTCTTGCTGTAATAATTCCAGATAAGGTTGGTGACTTAAAAAGCTTTCAGAACAACAAGTTTTAGCTTTAATACATAATGTTTCAGCTTCATAAAAAGCTTTTTGGGTAATAAAATGAAGAGCTCCTTTTAAATAAATATGTGCTTTTTCTTTATTACCATCATAAAGATCTGCTAATAAATTATAAATTTCAAAATTACTAGGCTCAACATATAGAATTTCTTTATAACATTTGATAGCTTCATTCTTTTCTTTTTTTGCCAAAAATGCTTCTGCTGCTTTTCTATAAAAGAACAAGGCTTCGCCTCTATTATCATTTTTTTTATAAGCTCTAGCTAATACAAAAGAAAGCTCGGCATTGTTTGGTTGTAGTTCAGCTGCTTTTCGAAGACTTGCTAAAGAATCAATTAAAGAACTTTGATATGTGCTAAGATATAAATAAGCTAAACAAGCTTTGAGTTTTTCTCCTTTTCTTTTAAAAATCAATGGAATTTGTGCATAATAATCACTATTAGTACTATACCATATAGCTTGGATGTTCGAATCTAAAGCTTCATCAAACTCATGCCTAGTCAAAAATCCTTGAGACCGTTTAAAAAGAAAATCAGCTAACTCTTCATCATTCTTGCCTTTAAAAAGCTTTAACGAAGGAACTAAAGTAGATATTTGCAATTCTTTTTTTCTTAATGTAATAGCATCTTTAAGAGCCCGATTAAGCCTTAGATCCTCTTGCTTTAAAGGTTCTCTGCAAATTGGGCAGTCTTTCTCATTTGCAGCAAGATAATGGGCCGGGGCTACTTCAAATGTATGTCCACAACCAGTAATTGTAGGGTCTTCCATCTTACAACAAGTAACAGGACAATTATATTCAGGAATCTCTATATCATCCCAATGTTTTTTTTCAATTTGTTTTTCAAAATGCAAAATTACTTTATTTACATCTGGCATTGAAGAAAAATCCATAATACTTAGATCTGATTTAAAAACAAAAGAGCTCCATCCGTCAATAGTTGGAAAATATCCTTCTTTTAAAAGTTTTAAAACACATTCTTCAACATTTGTTCCCATTTCTTTTTCAGGTAAATGATAAACATCTGTTAAAGTTCTTACCGTTACTGGCCTAGTTCTAAGTCTATTTAAAGCCAAATCATATACTTCTAAAGTAACTTGACTTTCAGAATCCTTTTCATTTTTGAAAACATAAATTTCATCAAAACTTCTATACTGAGCAAAAACTATTGAAAAATCTATCATAAAACCAATCTCCTGATTTTTTTTGATCTAAGAACATACACTAATCTTTTGATTTATGTAATTAAAAATTTGATCTTAATTTTTATTCTCGAAAAATAATGCTTTTAAAGTTTTGGTTTTTTCTTTCTTTTTTTTATTGTAAAATAAGTGAGATAAAATTTTAAAATTTAAGGTGATATAAATGTTTGTATTTGTAGATGGAGAGAAAATCGAATTAGAAGATGGTGCGTCTGGCTTAGATCTTGCTAAAAAATTAAACCTAACTACTCCGGATAAAGCTATTGCTATGGTAATTGATGAAACCGAGTATGACCTTATAAAAAAACTAAATAATAATGATAAAGTTGATTTTTTATCATTTACTCAAAGAGAGGGTAAAAATATTTTTTGGCATTCATCTGCCCACATTCTCGCTCAAGCAGTTCTAAGATTATATCCAGATGCTAAACCAACAATTGGTCCTCCTATTGAAAATGGTTTTTTCTATGATTTTGCGGATTTAGAAATCACAGAAGAAGATCTAAATAAAATCGAGAAAGAAGTAAAAAAAATTATCGCTGAAAACTTAAAACCCATAAGAGTTGAGTTTAAAAATAAAACTGAGGCTAAAGAAGCTTTTGAAAAAAATAAATATAAAACCGATCTTATAGATGGGTTCGAAGATGGGGTGATATCAGCATATAAACAAGGTGAGTTTTCCGATCTTTGTAGAGGACCTCATTTAAGTGCTTTCACAAAAATTAAAGCTTTTAAAGTTTTAAAAATGTCTGGAGCATATTGGAAAGGGGATTCAAAAAATGAAATGTTAACAAGAATCTATGGCATCTCTTTTCCTGATAAAAATATGCTCAAAGATTATTTAACTTTTTTAGAAGAAGCAAAAAAAAGAGACCATAAAAAAATTGGAAAAGCACTCTCTTTATATGCCCTCTTAGAAGAAGCTCCCGGCATGCCTTTTTTCTTTCCAAAAGGCGTATATATGTGGGATAAACTATTAGAATATTTAAGATCTTTATTAACTGAAAGGGACTATGTAGAAATTAAAACTCCAATAATGCTTAAAAAAGAACTTTGGCAAAAATCAGGTCACTGGGATTTCTACAGAGAAAACATGTATACATCAATTGTTGAAGAAAAAGAGTTTGCTATAAAACCTATGAACTGCCCCGGTTGTATGCTCTATTATAAAACAGATATGCATAGCTACAAAAAACTTCCTTTAAAAGTATCAGAGATCGGTTTGGTGCATAGACATGAAGCCTCTGGAGCTTTAAATGGTCTTTTTAGAGTCAGAGCGTTTCATCAAGATGACGCTCATATTTTTATGATGCCAAATCAAATAAAGGATCAAATTCTAGAGATTTTATCGCTTGTTGAAACCATGTATATGACCCTTGGACTTTCATATAAATTAGAATTATCAACAAGGCCTGAAAAAGCAGAAACAATTGGAACAGACGAAGAGTGGGAAAGAGCAACAAATGGTTTAAAAGATGCTTTAGAAGAGTGGGGTCACTCTTATGTTATTAATGAAGGTGACGGCGCGTTTTATGGTCCAAAAATAGATATTCATATTAAAGATGCCTTAAACAGATATTGGCAATGCGCAACTATTCAATTAGATATGTCTCTTCCAGAAAAGTTTAATTTAGTTTATGTCGATAGCGATGGATCTCAGAAAAGACCTGTAATGATTCATAGAACTGTTTTAGGCTCTGTTGAAAGATTTTTAGGAGTTCTAACCGAGCATTTTGCTGGAAACTTTCCTCTTTGGATAAGCCCTTTACCTGTTAGAATAATTGCTGTTGCTGATAGACATGTAGATTACGCAAACGAGGTTTGTAAAAAAATAAAGGAGCTCGATATTCCATGTGATGTGGATTCATCTAATGAATCCGTTTCAAAAAAAGTAAGAAATGCTCAGCTTTTAAAAATAAATTACATGTTAACGGTAGGAGACAAAGAGGTTGAAAATTCAACAATAGCTCTTAGGACACGCGATAATGTTGTGCATGGTGAAATGACTCTTTCAAGCTTTTTAGAAAAAGCAGCTTTAGAAAAAACTGAAAAATCATTATTATCTCCATTTATGACGTCTGAAAAAAAATAGGCAAAAAAATAGGGGGAGATAGTGGAAATTATTGCTATCACAAGTTTTAAAGGTGGAACAGCGAAAACTTCAACATGTCTGCACGTTGGCTCTGCTTTAGCTCTATATCACAAGAAAAAAGTTCTTCTAATTGATTTTGATGCTCAAGCAAATCTCACAACAGGCCTTGGTTTTGATCCAGATGAACAAGACTCTATGGCTGTAGTTTTGCAAGGTGAGAAACAAGTTAAAGACATAATATTAAAAACCTCAA
>JAAKFN010000103.1 GCA_011065045.1 Candidatus Anoxychlamydiales bacterium | reverse complement strand
GTTACTATTGGAGTAGATAACTGAATCCGACCTCCTCTCGAGAAGTTAAAACAGGTTTTTTCCTGTGCAACACTAAGTCTTTGAACTTTGTTTAATTGCATAGCAGAGAGCAACAAGCTGAGGAGGCACTCGTTGGTCTGTTGTCTTTTCTCTGTCTTAACGGCTACTAACATTATTTAAATCTCCCTGTTAGTTCTCTGGTCAACCAGTTACCCTTGATCCTCACGGTTCAAGCCCCTTCCTTTAGGGAGGGGTGATTGACTTGTTAGCCTTAATTTTTAATTTAAGGTACTATGATATGTAAAATAAATAAATTCTTCAAGAAGATTGAAAAAAAAAACGAAATAAAATAAAATGGTATACCAAATTATGTTAAGGAATTTTTATGAAAGTAAAAGCATCAGTTAAAGCCGATCCTTCGAAAGGCGACAAGCTAGTTAGAAGAAGAGGAAGACTATACGTTATAAACAAAAGAGATCCAAACAGAAAACAAAGACAAAAGGGCCCTGCTCGTAAAAAATAATTTTAAAGGAAAAATATGGCAAAAAAATCATCTGTTGAAAAACAAAAGAAAAAAGAAAGATTAGTAGCGAAAAATAAAGATAAAAGAGCAGCGCTCAAAAAAATTATTGTCGATATGACAAAATCTGATGAAGATAGAATGGCAGCTGTTTATGCTTTAAACGCGCTTCCAAAAAACTCTTCAAAAATAAGACTTAGAAATCGATGCCAAAGAACTGGTAGATCTAGAGGGTACTTAAGGAAATTCAAACTATCAAGACTATGTTTTAGAGAGCTTGCATCTAGTGGATTTATTCCAGGTGTTTTTAAAGCTAGCTGGTAGTTTTTTTTAAGATTTTCGATAGAGAAGAGATCTCTTTTAGTTTTTTCCAATTATCCATAGTATCGTTCCATACATATGTATAATTTGAGATTTTTTGTTTCAAATAAAAATCATAGAGCTTTTCTAAGCTCATAGGACCTACTTGTTTTTGTGTGATATCTAGGTAATACCAGTAATTATTATCAGTTTTTAAGACAGCGAAGTGATTGATTAAAGGTTTACTAGAAATTCTTTTAGAAATTCTTTGAGTATTTTTTTTAAAACTTTTTAAGGGTTTTAAAAAATAGATTATAGCTAAAGCTACAATGCCAAAAAGTAACCCAAGTATGAACCAAAGTTGAGTGTCTCTTTTTCTTTTATATGCTAATTTTGAGCTGTTTATAGCACAAAATAGCCAGCATATCACTGGAAAAACAGTGTTAAAAATAGCTTTAATAGTTGGGTTCATAAATAATTATTTTGATTGGTTTTTCTTAGGTTTAATTTTCATATATTTTGAAATAAAAGAAAAGTAGTTTTAAGTAAATTCAAATTAAACTAAAATGGAGATTAGAATTTTTAAAAGAGGTTTTTATATGAATGATAATTTTAAAGAAATGGATACAAAAGAGATTCAACTTCCTGAGACAACCTTTTCAAGGGATATTGAAACTAAGGTATTTCAATCAATCGTTTTTAAAGCTTTAAATAAAATTGAGGGAATCCATTTAGTATCTAAAGGTCTTATAGATTCCTTGCTCGGAAGAGATGCTCAAGAGAGTTTTTCAGCTATACATATAGAGCAAGAACAAAAGCAACATTCAGTATCTGTAAAATTAGAAGTAAATATTAAATTTGGAATAGCTATTCCTGAAAAATCAGATGAGATTCAGTCAAAAATAATTGAAGATATCTCAAAATATACAGGACTTCATGTAAGCTCTGTACATGTTATTTTCAAAAATCTTTTATCTGAACTTCCAAAAGCAGAAGCAGAAGAAGATGAAGAAGAAGAAGATGAGCTTGAGACTATTGTAAGTAATGAAGAAGAATACGAAGGATTTTAAATGAGAGCTATTGAAGTTCTCATATCAGCTATTCATTTGGTTTTTATGATGCTGATAATTTCTGTCGGTTCATTTTTTATTATGCTATATTATAAACAAGAGCTTATAGAATCTTTCATAAACTATATGTTAGAAAGCCCAGAAATAGTTTTAAAAATTGGACTTTTTACTTTAGCTTCAGCTTTAATCTTATTTATCTCATTTTGTCAACTTCACAAAAAACAGTATCTAAAAGTTTTAATGAAAAAAAATAAAACTGATGTAGATACAAAACTCATTAGAAACTATATTGAAAAATACTTTGATGGTATCTATCCAGATAAGAAAAATAGAGTTCAAGTAAATGTAGATGCTAAAGATAAGCTAGAGATTATCGCGAAGGTAGATAGTTTAGATGATAAAAAAGATTTTTTGTTAAATATTGAAGAGAAGATAGGAAAGCTGCTTTTGGAGCATTTGGATTACGATAAAGAATTTATTTTTACAATAAAAGAGAAGTAGATTTTTTTAGTTGATGAAAAATAAAGTTTAAAGTTCATTAAAGATATCAGCATTTTAAGTTTTTTATAGCCATGTCTGCATATAATAATTAATAAATGAAAAATGTTATTTACCCTGTCTTTTTGAGATTAATCAAAAAGAGAATCAAGAGTTACTTGACTATCAACTAAAGCTGTAGAATGAGAGTTTTTCTTTATACCAAATGGGGTTATCAAAGTAATAAATAGGGCTTTTCTAGTTTTTGTAACTTGTTGAAACACTCTTTTTTTACGTTCTAAATCTTTTCGATATTTTTTTGTTATTTCAAATAGATTATCACTGTATTTTATCTCACACAGGTTGATGCAGTGATCAGCGCGATCGATTACTAGATCAATTTGAGCGCCTTCTTGATCTGGATTTTTCGGATTATAACGCCAGGTAGATGCACTTGTTTGAACTCCACTTATCCCTAAAGCTTTCTTGATACCGCATATATGCTTCCAGCATAGGATCTCAAAAGCTAAACCTGCCCAAGTAGTCCATTTTCTTGTAGCTCGTACTTTTAACCAATAGTCTTCTCCAGGTTCTTTGAAAGCTCCTAATGACCTTGTAGTAAGCCAGTTGAGATAGAAAAGAGCTAGCTCATCAATTAAAATGAAAAGACCTCCCTTTTCTTTTTTTCCAAATGGCTGCATATATCCAATAAAACTTGAGCTTTCTAATTCTTGAAATAACATTGTGCTATATCCTCCAGAAGTTAGATCAGCTAGTTCTAAAAGTTTGTTCTTTGATAAACCCTGAGTTTTATTGTGTAATCCATACACTATTTTTTTGTGATGTTCGTAATCATCGAAAAGTGATTTGAACAATCCATTAAATTCATCTACCAAAGGAGCGTCCTTAGAAAAGAAGAGTTCATTAATCATTTGAGCGGATGAATTTCCTCTTGTAGCTAGGTTTAAATAATATGGAATACCACCAACTGCCATGTAGAACTCTGCTATTTGCTTACGGTCCAAGTTTATATCTCTTGCTTGCAATAATTTTTCTGTATCTCTTAGATTAAAAGGAAGTAAATGAAGAATTCTAGTTAGCCGACCATATAGTCCGCCGCGATTATTAATTACTTTTTTGATCATCCAGGAAGCAGCAGAACCACAAACAATTAATATAACATTTTTTAGATCAGAAAGATATCGATTCCAAAAATGTTCTAGAGCTCTTAAACATCCAGATCTAGGAGTCGATAGCCAAGGAAGTTCATCAAAGAAAAGAATTACTCTTCGGTTTGAAGGAATTATTTCTATTTGTTTCAGAAGTAAAAGAAAAGCTTCATTCCAATTACGAGGGATAGGACAACGATGATTTTTTAAGAATGCTTTTGATACTGCTATAGAAAAATTGGCTAATTGTTCATTCATCGGGCCGTCTTTTGTACCAGTCATTTCAAAATAAATGCCTTTATCACGAAAATAATGTCGAATCAAATATGTTTTTCCTACTCGACGTCGGCCATAAACAGCTAAAAATTCAGGTTCGTCTGATTCTATAACTTTTTCTAAAATTTTCTTTTCCGAATCTCTACCGATTATGGGTATCATACTATGGCCTTTTTGGTTTTCAATTATTATATTATTTATAGTGCGCGAAAAGCAATAGTAAAATGTTGTTTTTCGCGCGTTTAAATGCTATAACGCGCGAAAACAGGGTCTAAAAGGTGAGTTTTCGCGCGTTATAGCTCGATGTGAATCTTTTCTTGTCATGAATTAATCATCGTAAATGACTTGCTATAAACTGTTTAAGTTGATTGCTGCTGAATTTGGAAAGTAATTTTTTTAAAAAAACAATCAATCCTTGTAAGAGCTTATTCTTTATATAATAAAATTTATATGCTTGTGATGTTTTGTGGCATTTGGAGATAGAATATGATTTTAATCTTCATCTCTAAGTGCTGAGAAGTAATGTTATATTCCTGCATAACATCTTATTAAATATCGAAGAGAAGATAGAAAAGCTGCTTTTGGAGCATTTGGATTACGATAAAGAATTTATTTTTACACTAAAAAAGAAGTAGATTTTTTTAGTTGGTGAAAAATAAAGTTTAAAGTTCATTCAAAATATCAGAATTTTAAGTACTTCTTAGATCAACTTTGTCTATGAAACAAGATTTATTTTAAAAAAAGTTATGGCTGCATATAAAAAATTATATCCAGCCATAACGTAATTATCAAAATAGTTATGGCCGCGTATAAAAAATTATATGCAGCCATAACTCTCAAATATAATATTAAAATTTTAAGATTTTATCTATATCTTTCGAATTCAAAATCTTTAATTTTTCTAAATCTTTTCTCTTAGCTTTTTTTAAGTTTGCAACACTTTTAAATGTTTTTAGAAGAACAAGAGTTTTTTTAGCTCCGATTCCTGGGATTTTTACAAGTTTAGTAGTTATTGTTTTTTTAGCTCTTACTTTTTTATGAAACCCTATAGCTGCTCTGTGTGCTTCATCTCTAATTTTTTGTAGTAAAAAGAGAGTTGGAGAAGTTGGATTTATAAACATAGGCTCTTTTAGATGAGGGATAAAAACTTTTTCTTTAGTTAGGGCTTTAGTGTGTTTAGCAGATTCTTTAGAGATAGATATAACATCGACATTTGCTATGTTTAATTTATCTAAAATTTTTGTTCCGATATTTAAATGAGCTTTTCCTCCATCTAAAACTAAAAGATCGGGGAGAATTTTTGCTTTTGAAAAGTGGCGATATAAAACTTCTTCAAAAGCTGCTATATCACCCTTTTTTGAGGTTCTTATTTTAAAAAGTTTCATTTTAGATTTTTCTTTTTCACCATCTATAAAAGTTACCATGGCAGCTACTTTAGAAGTTTCTGATATGTTAGAGGTATCAAAACAAATGATATGATGAGGGAAATTAGTTAGTTTCAAACTCTCTTGGAGCTGAAGTAACTTTTTCTCATTTAAAGACTTTTGATCTTTTTGTTGCATGGATAGCGCTTTTGCATTCTCTAAGCTTAGTTTTATTAGCTCTTTTTTCTTGCCCTTTATTGGGTGAGTTATTTTTATTTTTTTATGATCTTTAGACAGGATTTTTTCGATGGTTTTCATGTTTTTAAGTTTTAGAGGAATTATTATTTCTTTAAAGGCTGTTTTTTTTGAGTAGTGCTGAAGTAAAAAGGTTTCGAAAATTTCTTCTTTTGGAGAGAAAATTTCAAAAAATGAAAAGTGCTCTGATGTAGTTAATCTTCCTTGTAGAAATATTAACTTTACGATCATTACAAAGTGATCTTCAATATATATGCCTAAAACATCAGAGTTTTTAGCAGCTAAAATATCTACGAATTGATTTAGTCTTATGTGCTTTATCTGTTTTATAAGATTTAAATATTCATTAGCTTTTTCATACTCTAGATTTTTAGAGGCTAGTTTCATTTTACTTTTAAGATTTTTTAGAATTGAGGGGTCTTTCCCTTTTAAAAATAGGACTACACTTTCAACTAAAGTATCGTATTCTTTTTTTGTGCATTTATTAACGCAGGGAGCTATACATTTTTTAATATCGAATAATATACAAGGCCTTGTCCTATTTTGAATTTCGCTATTAGAGCATTGACGAAGGGGGAACAGTTTAAGTAGTAAATCTTTTACAGACTTAGCCGCTTTTACGTTTGTATATGGTCCAAAATATAGATTTTTATCTTTAGGTTGAGTTTTTAATCTAACGAGTTTGATCATTGGCCATTTGTGAGAGGTATTGATCATTATACTTACATAGGTT
>JAAKFN010000102.1 GCA_011065045.1 Candidatus Anoxychlamydiales bacterium | reverse complement strand
AGAATAGTGAATAATTTTTTTTCAAAAAATCTCTTAAATCAATTGATAGATTTGTCATCTCATCAAAAGAAGAAGCTCCTTTTTTATAAATCCAATCTAAAATTTGGGATGCACTAAAAGCTTTATATCCCTCTTTTACAAGGACATCTTTTAAATCTTCTAGTCTGTAGCTTAATATACTCATAATGCCATAGATTATAGGATATTTAGAATTTCATTGATATCATTTAAAAGCTCAAAATTTTCTATAAAATTAAAATTTTGTTTTTATAAAAAAAAATTAATCTATCAGGTTATTTTTTTGCTCTTTATTTATCCAATATAGAGCTATAAAAACAATCAACATAGAGATAAAAAATAATCCCATAAAAGCATTTAAACCACCTAAAATAGAACCTTTCATTACTATCACCAAAGTCGATATGTAAGTTGACAACGGTATAGCTATAGATACAAAAATCAAATCAACTAATATTTTTGCAGAAAACCTATTTTTTAACGGAAATCTAAAATAGCAAAGCTCTTTTATCAAGTATAAAAACAGAGCGACAAAACTCATAAGCATACCATATGGCATTAGAGAATACGCACTTTTTATATCTATAGTAGCTTCTCTTGCAGGCATTTTAAAAACATACAAGCCTAGGATAGTTGTAACTATTATTAAAACCCCTCCAATTTTAGCTAAAAGCTTCGAGCCTTTTATATACATCCAAAGCCCTAGTAGGACTCCAAGTAAAAGAGTAAACATGCTATAGATAGCTTGTTTAATAGAAAAAGCTCCCATAATCATTATATAATCTTTAGCTTGAGGAGCTTTTAGCTTTAATAGATGTTTAAACGGCAGTTGAGGGAAATATTTAGCTATGCTTAAGAAAAATACTATCGTTATAAGCGCTATTAAATATTTTAAAGAAGGTTTTTTTAATACATCTTTTTTTCTCAAATGAACCTCTCTTAACAGAAAATAAATGATATATACTACCGCATAGATGATAGCAGAGGCTAAAAAGATTAAATAATAAAGTTTTTTCTCAAAAATAAACCCCATCAAGTATTTTATATATATACCCGAAGAAAATGTAGCTAAAAGAGCAATCAAAGGATATTGATAGGAAGCTCTTTTAAAAGTGTAGTGTTGATTTGCAAACCCCCAGATTAATACTATTGTAAATAGATTAGAAAACCCTACCCAGAAATAAAATGTTGAAGCTAGTATTTTGTTAAACATAGTAACTGATGAAGCCAAACTTGAATGCAAAGATATTCCTTTAAAGGAAAATAGAGCTAGCATCAGTAAAGAAAACAAAATGTTTATTGGAAAAAAAAGATGAAAAGCTCTTTTAATTTTTCCGTTTCTCGTTAGAAAAAACGCCCCAACACCCAATAAAATGGTTATGGGGATTTGAATTAATCTAAGGATTGCAACAAATGAATTAGATTCAAAACTTTGTATAAGCAAAACATCCCTTATATCTCTCAAAATTAACATCCCAGATAATGCAAAAATCAGCATAAAACTTATGCCAAAAAACATTGAGAGATTTTGCTTAAAATTCATCTTTATATCCTCTTGAATATTAATCTATATATTTTATGAAACTATATATTATTAATTCAAGTAATATAAAAATTATAAAGTAATATCTCTTAATATCTTTGTATATTAAGAGATATTACTTAAAACTAGCTATGAATACATTTTATCTTTATGTCTACTCAACTAACATTTTTTTTGTAGCTTTTTTTCCTTGAAATGGTGCTGATATTTTATCTCTAAGTAAAAATATCCCAATCAAATTAATAGTAATTAAAGCTCCTCCAGATAGTGACATCACTAAAAGAGGTACTCTTTGAGAGAAAAATGAAAACAAAATCAAAGAAAAAATAGCATATATATAATATATTTTTTCTCCTTTTTTAGGACTTAAATACTCAGCGCATTTTATCCCAACAGCAAAATAAGCAATAATTGTTGAATACCCTGTTAATAATAAGAAAATTGGCATAAATACATTCATATAAGGAAAGTATTTAGAAAACGCTAACTGTATTAATTTTGATCCCTCAATAGTAGTTCCCATCTGCCAAATTGAGCTCATGAGTAATACTAGTATGCTAAGTGTACAGATAAAATTATCTATAAAAATCCCTAGAATTGATAAAACAGCTTGGCTCTCTGGGTTTTTATTAGAGGATTGAGAATTTATTATTGAATCGTAACCAATTCCAATATCCCCAGAATATACAGCTGTAGAAATGCCTTGTTTTATAGCGATTATTAAACTAGAGCCTGCAAAGCCTCCAATTGCCGCATGGCCTGTAAATGCGCTGTTAAACACTAAAGATATTACCTCTTTTAAAAGAGAGAAATTTTTTATGATAATAAAAAAACACATACCTGTATAAAAAACCATGAAAAATGGCATTAATACAGTGCATATTTTTGCAACTCTTTTAATTCCGCCTCTGCAGGCATATAAAACAAGCGCTAAAAATGCAAAAACTATAGAAAGTTTATTAAAATGTAAATTCTCAGATAAAGAGTCGCAAATTACATTAAATTGATAAATTTCCACGCCATAAATACAAAGTAAAATAGCAACAATCATTGGAAAGATTTTTGATTTTAAGGCTGCTTTTAAATAATACATAGGTCCACCTTCGAAACTATTTCCTTTTGTGATTCTATATTTCATGCCAAGAAAAATCTCTGAGTATTTGATTACAGCTCCAAATGGAGCAGCTAACCACACCCAAAACAGAGCTCCCGGTCCTCCTATTTGAATAGCTGTGATAATACCTACAACATTTCCAATACCTACCATTCCTCCAACTGAGCTGAAAAATATTTTTATTGGGTGAATACCTCTATCTTTATCTATATTTTTAGAAGCATTGAAAAATTCCATTACAATAAGTTTGATCTTTAAGATTTGAAAGAATCTAAATCTTATAGAAAGATATAGCCCTAAAGCTGCTACCAAAACAAATCCAGCATATCCCCAAAACATCGTATCTAAATAGTTAAAAAAACTATAAATCTGATTAATAACCGACATAAAATAACTCCAAAATTAAAATTTTTATATATTTATATATTTAACGAAAAAAAATGAATTACTTACGCTTGATGCAGCGTTTAGATTGCTTGATAAGCCTAAAAGATTTGAAAGATTTTGATGACAATACTTTTTTGATTTTTAAACTATTTAAACTACACGTTATATCCAAATTATCAATAAAACAAAAATCGGTCATAAATACCTCCTATGGCTTACTTTGTTTATAAGCTTCATTGTACATGAAAAAATGAAAATTACAAAGAACTTATTGAATTTTTTAATAGAAGAATTAAATTAAAAATATTTTTGATATTAGATCTACTTTTTTTTAGGAATTTAAGGCATCTAAGAAACTGGTGTTTTTCTCTTTTTTCTAGCCTTTTTCAAAACAGCTTTTGAAGCTGCAAAAGATTTTTTCCTAGCAAATATTTTATCTTCTGTTTTTCTAGTTTTGCTATCTATTTTTATATTATTTGTAATAGCTACTTTGGGGATTTCACATCTTGTAAGCTTTAAAAATCGTTTATTTAAAAACACTACGCTTGATATCCAAAGGGCTATTACACCAAATAAAATAAGTGCTATGAATGGAACAATAGCCGCTAAGGAGCCAAAAATGATTATTAATGCTTGCAGAAAAAAAGCTCCGCCTGCTTTTGATAATTTGGTAACTAAAATATCTATAGCTGCTTTCCCTTTTGTTCTAGATTCATTATCTAATGGGATATATACCATCTCTTTTGTCGGTTCATAAAAAGAGAATTTAAAGCATTTAGCTAGCGCATTTTGAATAGTCCCAAACACAATTGCCATAACTATTGCAGAGGTTCCAAAAAAGCCAACAAAGCCATTTAATTGATCTTTAAATATAATAAACCCGAAAGAACCAACTCCTGCAACTAGAAGCACTAAAGGAGTTGTAAGCGCTGCTTTTTTCCACCCAAACTTTCTAACCACTCCCCCTCCGATAAATAAAAATATCAAAGTTAAAACCGATACCATAGATGAGAAATACCCTATAAAAGCTGAGTAATCACAAGGATCTGGAAATTGCTGTTTTAATTGATTTTTCCATACTATATCAGCAAAGCTAACAGATATGGAATAGCCCATAACGACTCCCGCAATTAAAAGAAGATACCTAGATTTTAAAATAAATTTTAAAGCTTCTCTTATGGATAATTTCTGTTTCTCTTCTTTAGTAGTCGTGTTTTTTTCAGCTACTTTAAATCTTTTATCTGTAAGAACATATCTATTTATCCAGTAATATACCCCAATAATCGATAATCCTGAAATAAATAGAGTAGTCATTAAATATTTTAGAGTTACTCCCCAAGAATCTACAAGAGCTAATTTACCAAGATTTGAAAAGTAAATATTTGTAGGCCCAGCTACCATCATAGCAAGAGCTGCTCCTATCCCAAAAAGTGAGTAAAATCTTTTTGATTCAGATACTTTAGTAGTATCATTTGAAAAACCCCAGAAAAGAAACGAAACCCCTACAGTTCCCCAAAGCTCACTTAGGGCATAAAATAGAGAAAAGGTCCAATTTCTAATAACAGCAACTCCTCCAGACAAACCCTTTGGCAAAAATGCTTCTAATTTATCTGCAAAAGCGTGAGGGTGCAACACATCTTTAAGAGGATACAAAACAAATCCAAAAAGAAGGTAAAATGATATGAAAAAGGTAATTATAGAATAAAACAGAGCTCTTTTTGAAATCCTATTAGAGAGTTTTGAATATACAAACATAAATAAAAGAGCTAAAGGCAAAGTACCCCAAAGCTTTAAAAAAGCGATGCTCTCCGCTCCAGATCCTCTAGCCGTAACTATAAGAGGCTCACTAATATCTTTTAAAATTGTGTAATTAAAAACAAAAAAGAAAAACAGCAAAAACATAGGAATAACTTTTTTTAGCTCAACCTTTTGAATTGGCCAGAAAAAAGCTCTTAGTTTTTGTAGCATTTACTTTCCTTCAATATTTTTAAAAGCCTATAACCTTAACCCAAGCAATCCTTTTAAAAACATCAAATCTTTTGTAGTCGCTAAAATGAAAAGATTACTACAGACTAAAAAAGATGAAGATAAAAGAAGGGTATGCTTTTTTATATTTTTAGAACTTTCTAGAAAAGATTTTATTTTATTTTTTATATTCTTCATAAGTTAATCCAAATTTTATTTAACTACATTATAGACTATTTGCAATTAAACTATAATAAAATCGCAAATTAAAATAATTAAAATTAAATAAAATCATTTTTTAATTAAAATTCATTAATTAAAAACTCAAGTTGGGTTTTAAATCTTTAAGATCCTTTGCTTTAAATATTAAAAAAAAGAATTTAATAAAAAATTCCTTATTGATAATAACTTATAGCTGCTTTAGCAATAGCTTGTGTTAATGTAGCTGTTACTAAAGAAGGTATTACAGTTGGTGAGAGCATATCTGTACTAAATGGAGATGGATTTGGAGCATTTCTACAAAATAAATATTTTTTGCTCAGGGCCCCAATTGTAGCTAATCCGGATATTGAGCCAGTTAATACTAAAGTATTATTCATTGTTTTTTTATTACCAACTAGTAGCAAAAGAACATCAATCACAACTAAAGTGATAAATGTTACCGATACCGTATATCTTTTATCGAAGCTCTCGCCACTTCGGCTCCACTCCTGAAGGTACTCAGTATGGTCATTAGCTTTTTCATCAGGGTCTAGAGCTACCGGTCTGATACGTGGGGGCGGCGGAGGATTAAAATAATCATTATTAAATAATAAATTCTTTAAACCACTTAACATATAAACTTTCCTGTTATTCTCAATTATTCCCTAATGATAATATCAAATAACAGAATTATTTCCAGTAACTTTATACTCAAAAAAATAAACTTGGATTTTTGTTTAAGCTCTTTTCAACATGTTTAATATCTAATTAAAATTTTACTTTGATTTTTAAGGACTCCAAAAAGCTCTTTTTAATGATAGCATAAAAAGTTTTAACATTCGGAAGTGATCGTGAATCGCCCACCAATAAATTGTTTTAAAAAGACCAAAATTTTTATATATTATTTTTAAGTTCTCAAAGGCTTTGAGTAAAACTAATTTAGATGGTTTTTTTTTGAATTGATAATCTGTTAAAACTCTATTTGAAAAAATCACTTTTTTATCTTTTTTCAAAAAGATTTTACAAAT
>JAAKFN010000101.1 GCA_011065045.1 Candidatus Anoxychlamydiales bacterium | reverse complement strand
GGCATCATAATATTTTTTCTTTTTTTAGTAAAAAAAACCACTAAAGATAATGAAATTCTATCTACCAGATTACAAAAGTTGTAGTATTTCAATACATTTTAATTCTAATTTTTTTGTCTTTGTTATGAACTATCTTTAGTAGACAATAACCTCGCTCCATCTATAACATTGATAGCGCCTCCTTGAGCATTCCATAATATATGAATAAACTCCCCTTTGTCATCTATTGTAATACCTGGATAAGTAAACATTGACCCAGGATTATTAGATAATTTTATTGCAGGATCAAAACTAACTCCAAAATCTGTAGACGCTCGAAACTGCATATTATAATTTGAATCTAACCATATAAAAAAAACATACTCCCCTGTGCTATCTGTAACTATTTTAGGATAAGTTCCTGTTTCATCTAGATTGATAGTTGAAAAGCCTTTTCCATAATCTGTAGATGCTCTCATGTGAATATTTCTATTTGCATCATTCCAAACAAAATAAACATATTTGCCTGAACTATTTGTTGTTAGATCTATTGAATAAGATCCATCAGATGGAAATGTCAAAGGAGCATACCAATTTGTCCCAAAATCTGATGATGCACTAAGCTCAAGATTATCATTTTCATCTTGCCAACCTACATAAACATTTTGAGTATTTAAGCTTGCCGCTATTGTTTGATTTTCACCTTCTTTTACTAATTGGATTGGTTTACTAAAACTACTGCCATAATCAGAAGAAGAGATAACTTGAATTGAATCACTCTCAAAAGAAATAAAAATATTTTTTCCACTAGGATCTGCTATAATATGAGGATTTGATCCTTTTGCTATTTTTATCACATCTGAGAATCTAGTTCCAAAATCTTTAGATACTCTAAAATTAATTTCATCATAGTCATCAACCCAAATAGCATAAACTATTTCGCCTGTAGAATTTGTTATGATATTTGTCTCCTGAATAATAGTTTCAACGTCACCAGCAAATAACGCTATTGGATCTATAAAACTCACTCCTTTATCTGATGATGCACTTGAAAATACTTTTTTATCTTCCGCCCAAATTACATAAACATACTCCCCCGTATCATTTGTTGAAATATTCGGTAAATATACTCCTGAGCTGAGCTGATAAGAAGGAGAAAAACTCTTTCCATAATCTGATGATTTTTCTATATTCATTGAGATGCAAGCATAGGCAACATAAATATTTTTGCCTGCAGTATCACTTACTATTTTTGCACCAGTTGCCGATTTTACGATTTGTTTAGCAGGGATATCCCAAAATTCTTCAGCAAAGATTTTTGTATTTGAAAAAATAGCAACTATTAAAACTGATAGAAATAAAAAATACTTAATGTTTCTTTTCATTTTTGGATCCTTAACTATTAATTAAAAAGATAAGAAGTTAATCCAAAAATAAATTATTAAGCAATTTTTTTATTCTCCACGAGTTAAGATTTTAAGCTAATTGATCGATAGCATCTTCTGCTGTATCGACTGGCCAAATATTTATTTTTTGTTTGATAGAGTCTGTAATCTCTTTAAGATTTTGTTTTGGAAGTAAAATATTTTCAAATCCCATATTAATAGCTTCTTTAATTCGAGATTCTATTCTTGTAACAGATCTTATCTCTCCAGATAATCCAACCTCTCCAATAACTACAGTATTTGATGGTAAATTTCTATTAGCAAAAGAAGATGCTATTGCTAAAAGAATCGCTAAATCAATTGCCGGCTCTTTTATTTTCATACCTCCTGCAATCGATACAAAAACATCCATATCTTTGATTTGAAAACGCACTTTTTTTTCTAAAACAGCAAGTAAGAGTGCTAGTCTATTTTGATCAAGCCCTGAGCATTTTCTAGTTGGCATAGAAAAACCAGAAGATGCAATTAGAGCTTGCACTTCTATTAAAATAGCTCTTATCCCCTCCATAGCTGAAGCAATGACAGTGCCTGGCAGGTTTTTATCTCTTTTCTCTAAAAAAATCTTAGAAGGATTTGAGATTTCATTTAATCCTTTCTCAGTCATTTGAAAAATTGCTATATCATCAGTTGGACCGAATCTATTTTTTACAGATCTAAGTAGCCTAAAACCATTTTGTTTCTCTCCTTCAAAGTCTAGAACAACATCTACGATGTGCTCTAAAACTTTAGGACCTGCAATATCCCCTGTTTTCGTAACATGACCAATTAAAAATGTAGTGATACCATAACCTTTAGCAATATGCATAAACTCAGTTGCAAGCTCTCTTACTTGAACGATCGATCCTGGTGATGATGAAATTTCTTCTTTGTAGAGAATTTGAATAGAATCTACTATTAAAATATCTGGTTTTAGTTGATCAATTTGAAGTTTTATTGAAGAGAAATTTGTCTCAGAATAGATAAATATATTCTCACTTGAAGCATTGATTCTACTAGCTCTTAGAGTTGTTTGCTCTAAAGATTCCTCTCCAGAGATGTAAAGAACTCTTAAATTTTGTAGAGCAAAATTATTTGAGAGTTGAAGTAGAAGGGTTGATTTTCCAATTCCAGGATTTCCACCTATTAAAATCAAAGATCCTTTAGCAATTCCTCCTCCGAAAAGTCGATCCAAATGAGAAAACTTAGTCTCTAATCTTTTAAAAGAAGATATTTTTATATCTTTTAATCTCATCGGGATTGAACCAACTTTTTTAGCTTCAAATCTTTTTACTTTTTCACTAATTTTAATTTTTTCGAAAAAAGAGTTCCAAGAAGAGCAGTTTAAACAACTTCCCGCCCACTTGCTTTGTGTGAACCCACAAGATGAGCATTCCCAAACAGTCTTATCTTTAATCATTTCTACCCTCAAAACTTTTAAGATTTAAAGTATTATAAGCATTTTCAGCAGCTTCAATTTCAGCGAGTTTTTTTGAACTAGCAGATCCATATCCCATCTCTTCTCCGTTAATAATCACGACAATATCAAAAGTCTTTTGATGCTCTGGGCCCTTTTCTTTTAAAACCCTATATTCTGGAGGAGTGTGATATTTTCTTTGAGAGTACTCTTGGAGCTTTCCTTTATAATCTATTTCAGGAGACAAACACATTTTTTCAAATATTTTTGAAAAATTATCTATTATAAAGTGTGAACAAATGAGAAAACCTTTATCAAGATAGATAGCTCCAATTAGAGCTTCAAAAGCATCTGCAAAAATTGTAGCTTTACCACGATGAGCTTCTTTTTCCCCTTTGCTCAGCAAAACATGAGTATCTAGTTCTAAAATCTTGTAATACTTAGCACACGAGGCTCCATCAACTAAATTAGATCTAATATGAGAGAGTTTTCCCTCAGCTGTAGAGCCCAGCTTATTATACAAATAAGTTGAAACCACTAAGTTTAAAGCTACGTCTCCTAAAAACTCTAATCTTTCATTATGTTCATTTATAATTTTTTTATTTTCATTAATAAATGATCTATGCACAAAGCTAAGCAGTAGAAGATCCTTGTTTTCAAAAGATATTTTTATCTTTTCTTCGATTTTATTTAAATTATCTTTTAACTCGTAAAAATCATTCATATTTTTTTAAAAATTGATTGGTTGTAATTTTATTAAATTTTAGGTATTTTCTTAGTAAAAATATTAAAAATTTGCTCTATGCCTAAAAGTAACTCAAATCTATTAAAACTTAATAAAGATTACTTTTTCAATGAAATTGAAAAAAAAGTGCTTTTAAAAAAACAAAACAAAGAAAAAATTTTAAATTTAGGGATTGGAGATATTACCCAGCCATTGGCCCCTATAGTTATCGAAGCTATGAAAAAAGCTGCAGATGAGATGAAAGATAAAAATACTCTAAAGGGTTATGGCCCCTCTTCTGGATACAGATTTTTAAAACAAAAAATTTTAGATAATGATTATAAAAATTTTGATTTTAAAATCGATGAGATTTTTATATCTAGCGGGATGAAATATTCTCTAGCTAACATCTCTGATCTTTTCTCTGAAAAATCAAAAGTTGGCATTTTAGATCCAGCATATCCCCTTTATACCGACGCTAATATCATAAATGGTAGAAAACAAAATATAGTTTATCTACCTCTCTTGGAAGAAAATAATTTTCAACCACTTTTGCCAGATAATAAATTAGATATTATATATTTATGCTCTCCTAACAATCCAACAGGAATTGCTTTTAGCAAAAAAACTTTGAAAAATTGGGTAGATTATGCAAAGAAAAATAAATCTTTAATCATTTTTGATGGAGCTTATGAAGCTTTTATAACCTCTAAAGACTCTGTTAGATCAATTTACGAAATAAATGGTGCTAAAGATGTTGCTATCGAAATGAGAAGTTTTTCTAAAAAAGCTGGCTTTACCTCCCTTAGATGTTCATATTTAGTAATCCCCAAAAACATTAAGACTCTTGATAATTTATCCATCAACAATCTATGGAATAGATACATAGACACAAAATTCGGGGGCATTTCTTATCCCATTCAAAAAGCAGCAGAGGCAACTTATAGCGAGCAAGGAAAGACCCAAATACAGAGCATCATATCAACTTATATGCAAAACACAACTACTCTACTTACTGGCCTTAAAAAGCTAGGTTACAAAGCTTATGGAGGCATAGACTCCCCCTACGTTTGGTGTAAATGTCCAAAAAACATGAAATCCATGAACTTTTTTGATGAGCTACTTGAGAAGCGTATCGTTTCAATACCAGGCATTGGTTTTGGATCTTCTGGAGAGGGCTTTGTTAGATTTTCTGGGTTTGCTAGCTCTGAGACAATAAATAACGCCCTTTTAAACTTAGGTGCTTTATGAAATATTTAATTCTAGATTCTCAAATTAATTTTTTTCAAGAAAATGGCTTTATTGAATTTGAAAATATCTATCCTAAAGAAGAAATACAAATAATGGAAAATGAGATAGATACTATTTTCAAATCAACAAAAAATCTTGATTTTTTTAAGCAGTATATTGCTTTTAGAGATCTTTTTCGAAAATCCTCAATTATAAAAAAACTTACACTTGATAAAAATATCGCATCTATTGCTAGAACCCTATCTAATAGATCTTCTTTAAGACTGCTTTTTGACCAGACTTTTATCACAAATAAAAAAAACCTATTTGAAAGCAATAAAACTATAAATGATGTGATCTCTTTTCAGGGAGCTGTTTGTTACGCAATCATAAAATTAGATAGCAGTGCAGCTATAGACTCAAATAATCTTCCAAAAAAACAAGGAAGTTTAATGTTTTTCAAAAGCTTAGACTCAGACAATCATCCGCTGATTAACATAGAAGATCTATATTCATGCTCACAAAAGTTTTTGTTAATTGCTTATGGAGATATAAAAACTCTCTATAAATTAAATAAAAATGATCCCAATCTAAATTATTTAAAAAACTTTGGCTACTCTTTTGGAGACAAACTTAAAGATGAATTTCATCCTGTTGTTTTTTAAGGCTTTATGTTTTTATTGTTTTTAACAAAAAAAAAAATCTAATAAAGGGTTCTAAAAATTATAAAAAAATGGTAACCAATAAAAATAAGAAGTAGTAAGATTTTAATACTATAGTTACCCAATATTTATCATGAACCAAAAACTAAAATTCTTAAATCCCTTAATAGCGCCCCTGCTTAGTCTTGGTTTTGTTGTATGTAGTTCAACTCCCTTTTTAACTTTTATTAGTTTAAAGCTTCAGGTAGAGGATTTTACAGAAACGGTTATTGGTATTGTCCAATCATCTTTCTATTTGGGATTTTTAATAGGATCACTTAGAGCTGAAAAAATTATAGCTAGAGTTGGATATATAAGATCCTTTGTTTGCTTTTCAGCTATTTTTGGAGCAACTGTGCTTATCCAGGGAATGTATATAAGTGCGATTTCATGGATAGCTATGCGAATAATAGGTGGTATTAGCATAGCTACTTTATATGTGATAATAGAAAGCTGGCTTCTTTGTGGTAGCTCTAAAAAAACTAGAGGAAAAACTCTATCTCTTTACATGATAGCGCTATATGGAGCTCAATCTTTCTCTCAACTGATAATCGATGCTATAAACATAGAAACGATAACACCTTTTTTGGTTTTCGGAATTTTATGTTACCTTTCAATAATTCCAATCTCAATAAATTACTCTAAAACACCTGAGACTAGCCATGAGGTTGTGAAAAAAAGTTATTTAGAGGTCTATAAAGCATCACCGCTCAGTTTCTGGGGGTCTCTCGCTTCTGGAATTATTCTAGGTGCCATTTATAGCTTTTTACCCATTTATGCTAAATTAAAT
>JAAKFN010000100.1 GCA_011065045.1 Candidatus Anoxychlamydiales bacterium | reverse complement strand
CATATGAATAATATATTTCACTATTATCGGGATATGTAAGTTTTAAAAGCTTTCCAAGAGGATCGTAAAGATATTGAACAGACTCAGAATTTGGAAATGTTATTTTAGAGATATTTCCAAAAAGATCATATTCAAAAGATGTAGTTTTATCATCATCAGTAACTTTTGTTCGATGTCCAATATTATCATATTCATATTCAATCTTTCTTCCATTAGGATATTTTTTTAAAATCAATCTGTTAAAATTGTCATATTCATAGGAGAGAGAGATTTTTCTAGGATCAGTTATTTGTATAATATTATCATTGTCATCATATTGATATGATTTTGTTGAAACTGCATAAGCAGGAAGGAATGTTAAAAATAACAAGAAAGTTAATGACGCTATCAGTTTTTTAAACATAAGACTTCACTATTTGGTATAAAGTTCAGACCATTCATAAGAAATATCTGGATAAGGAGAATCGTCTTGAGGAGAAATAATAAATCCAGTAACACAAATAATATAATCACAAAACTGGTCTCTAATTGAAATCATAGGAATCTTTAGAGGCTCCCGAATATATCTTACTTTGCAAGATAAAATACCCCAAGCATGTAAATCTCCTAAATTTCTAGCTCTTACAACAAAATATCTTTTTTTTGTTTCTCTTGTAGCTTTACCTAATTCATTTACTGTCAATTGAATAGGATCTTTATTAGGTTCTTTAAACAATTGAGCAACTTGTTCTTGAGTTAAGACATAAGTTTTAACTTCTATTTGTTTTGCGTAACTTTTATTTGAAAACAAAAGTTTTTTTGTCAGGTCTGCTTTTAAGACAAATGGAATTATTCCTATAAGGATCAATGCTGTTAATAACCAGAATTTCATGCCTCTCTCCGTTTCTATATAATTTTTTTATTAATCGAGTAAGCTCTTTTTATTTATTTTTTTCAATACAAAAAAAATGTGTAGGAGTTTCTTTTGTATAAATAAAAGAGGAGGTCTTTTAATCATCAATAACTTTTGTTTGATGTCCAATATTATCATATTCATAATGGATTGAAATTACTCTATGATCAGTTATCTGTATAATATGATGATTGCCATCATATTGATAAGATTTTGTTGAAACGGCATAAGCCGGATGAAAAGTTAAAAATAACAAGAAAGTTAATGACGCTATCAGTTTTTTAAACATAAGACTTTTTCATTATTTAGTATAAAGTTCAGACCATTCATATGACATATCAGGATATAGACTGTTTTTTGCTTCTGCTATAACTACTCCAGAAAGACAAATTACGCTATCACAAAATTGATCTTTAATAGTGATAATAGGGATTTTAAAAGGGTTATGTACGGTTCTGGCTTTACAAGACAAAACACCCCAAGCATGTATATCTCCCAAATTTTTCACTCTAACAATAAAATAATTTTTATCACTTTTATTTAATTCTTCTACTGTCAATTGAATAGGCTCTTTATTAGGGTCTGTAAACAATTGAGCAACTTGTTCTTGAGTTAAGACATAAGTTTTAACTTCTATTTGTTTGGCATAGCCTTTATTTGAAAACAAAAGTTTTTTTGTAAGGTCTGCTTTTAAGACAAATGGAATCATTGCTATAAGAATCAATGCTGTTAATAACCATAATTTCATGCCACTCTCCGTTTCTATATAATTTTTTTATTAATCGAGTAAGCTCTTTTTATTTATTTTTTTCAACACAAAAAAAATGTGTAGAAATTTCTTTTGTATAAATAAAAATTTTACGAAAATGGAGTTAAAAAAAAATATATCATATCTCAGGTGAAAGATACTGAAGATACTACAGATGAAGCGCAGAATTAATTTTTTTGCTTTACAAAACCTGATAGATCGTTTTTTTGAAGCTCTTCTTTTAATAGGGCGATTTTTTTATTTGAAATAGATCCTAAAAATTCTATTGCTGTTAAAAGTCTTGCTCTTACTCTATCTTTTTTTAAGATCTCAACTGATTTAAATAGGGGAGGACCAAATTTTTTACCTTGAATAGCTGCAAACAATAGTGGCATCACAATTTTTTTGTGATTTATTTTAAAAAGATCAGCTAGCTCGTGAGATGCTTTTTCAATGTTTTCAGATTTTAAAAGATCTTGTTTTTCTAAAAGCATCATAAAAGTATATAAGATGAAAATCGCTTCTTCTTTTGTGGTTTTTTTAGGGCTAAAAAGCTCGTCTGTATAATTTAGATGATTTATAAACATGAAATCGACAAGTTCCATAAATTCTGTTAAAGTTTTCATTCTAGTATGACAAAGAGGAAGGATCTTTTGGAAAAATTCATCATTGAACTGCCAAGCTTTTAATTTATTTAAAAGATCTTTTTCACTAAGTGTATTTATTATGTATTGTTGATTTAGCCAATCTAATTTTTGAATATCAAAAAAAGCTCCAGATTTGCCAATTCTATTCGGATCAAAATCTTTTACAAACTCTTCAAATGTATAAATCTCTTTTTCATCTGTTGTAGAATATCCCATAAGAGTTAAGAAATTAACCAATGCTTCTGGTAGATAACCTGTCTCTTTAAAGAAAAATGTGGATGTTGGGTTTTTTCTTTTAGATAATTTTCTTCCATCTTTTCCAAGTAAAAGTGGCATATGCATAAAAGTTGGTTGTTCCCATCCAAATGCTTCATATAAAAGGATGTGCTTGGGAGTAGAGCTTACCCATTCATCTCCACGAATAACATGGGTGATTTTCATTAAATGATCATCAACTACATTTGCGAAGTGATATGTAGGGAACCCATCAGATTTTAATAATATTTGATCGTCGATATCTGCAAGTGGTGTTACTACTCTTCCTTTAATCGCATCTTCAAATATGCACTCTCCTGTAAGAGGAACTTTTAGTCTAACTACATAGCTTTGTTTTTCATCTAATCTTTTTTTTATCTCAGCTTCTGATAAATTTCTGTAGCGTCTATCGTAGCCAGATGGTGTGCCCATTTTTTTTGCTACCTGGCGCATCTCATTTAGCTCTTCTTTTGTTGCAAAACATCTATATGCTTTGCCTTTTTCAACTAGTTCAGCTATATGCTTTTTATAAATAGGGAGCCTCTCTGATTGTCTATAAGGGCCATATTGTCCACCTATATCTGGTCCTTCAGACCAAGAAGTATTTGCCCATTTTAAAGCTTCAAAAATATTTTTTTCAAAAGTCGGATGGCTTCTTGTTTGATCTGTATCTTCTATTCTTAAGATAAATGTGCCATTAAATTTTTTTGCAAAAGCTAAATTAAAGAGCGCTATATATATAGTTCCAACATGAGGATCGCCAGTAGGGGAGGGTGCTATTCTTGTTCTTACTTCTTTCATATATTTAACCTATTAATAATTTTCAAAAAATTTGATTTTATTAGATATATTTTGATCAGATTTTTTATTTTAATCAAACCCTTTGTCGTTTATTTCACTAAGATATGCTAAATCTTTTGCAATACTCATAGTTTCTAATAGTTGGATATCGCTTTGATTAAATAGTTCAACTGATTTAGATTCAAAGTTTTTGAGTTTAATATCAGTTAAAAAACTTTGGTAGTTTTGATTGTTTTCAATCCTGCTTTTTGAGTTCGTTGTCAAGATATCTAGATACTGAGTATAGTTAGTCATTTTTTGTTGTAGATTGTGTTTATATAAAAGGGATAATCTTTTTCTATGAATTAAAGGTATATCTGATAAATCATCATCAAAATTAGGGCTTATTTCATCATTTTCTAAAGGATATTTTGAAAACTTCTCTCCAATATCTAGCTCGGATAAAATGCCTGGAACTTCAACATCTGCTTGAACGCCAACTAGCTGTGGAGACTTTCCGGATACTGTATAGTATCTACCACGAGTTACTTTAACTTCTCCAGATGGATTTATTTTAGCATTTTTTGATGCATCTAATGAAAATGTCTGAAAAGAGCCTTTTCCAAAAGTCTCCTCTCCAACAACGATAGCTCTTCCATAATCTTGAAGTGTCCCAGCTACAATCTCTGATGCTGATGCGCTTGCTTTATTTACTAATACAACTAAAGGTCCATCAAAGGTAGTTTTTCCATCAGTATTTCGTAAATGTTGTAGATTATCAGATGAGTCTTTAATAGATACAACTATTCCTTTTGAAATAAATAAAGATGCAACTTCAACAGCTTGAGGAAGAAGCCCCCCTGTATTAGATCTTAAATCTAATATAATAGCTTTGATTTTATGTTTTTTAGCGTAATTATCAATAGCATTTTTTAGGTCTTGAGCAGAGGAGCTTTTAGAGTCTTGATAGAAAGAAAACAGCTTTAAATTTAAAATTACCCCATCTCCAAAAGGCTCGAAATGCTTCTCTATTCTAGTCTCTTCTAAAACAACTTCTGATCTAGTTATTTCTATATCAAATTTATGTTCATCTTTGTCCTCATCAAGTTTACGCATAATTGTTAAATTGACTTTTGATCCCATCTCTCCTCTTATCATTTCTACCGCTTCTGTAATGTCTAATCCAATTACCGGCTCTGAATTTACTGCAATTATTCTATCGCCTGTTTTTAAATTAGCGAGTTTTGCAGGAGATCCATCTATCACGTGCATTATCATAAAACCATTTAAATTATCTCTTAGCTGAGCTCCAATGCCTGATAGTTTTTGCTGCACTTGCATCATAAATTGGTTTGCTTCAAAAGGAGTAAAATAATCTGTGTGAGAATCTAATGAATGACAAAAAGACTTTAAAAGAGAGCTTAAAATATAAGCTTTTTTCTCTTCTGAATTTTTAGTTGTTATCTCTTTTTCTTTATTTATTTTTTTCTTTTCTAAAACTTGAGATATTGTCTCTTTACACTCTTCTGATACTTTTTCAGCGCTATCTAGCTGCAAAGCCTTAATCCTTATAAGTCTAGTTAAAAGCTCTCTTTTAGAGTTCGTCCATTTCATGTCCTTAAACTCTTCAGGCTTAACGTCTTTTGGGAGATCGCTTACACTTAGCTCTGCTTCTAGCTTATTTCGTCTATCTATTGCATCTATCATAACCCTATGGATTTCACTGAAAACTGCAAAATTAGAGTTTTTAAAGCCCTCTATCACAGCATTTATGATCTCATCTGAGGGATATAGCCATTTTTCGATGTCAGATTCAATGAAATAGGTTTTATTAGGATCAAGCTCGTCAACAAAATTTTTTAATATCCTTTCTGCTAAGACAGGTTCGATTTTTTTGAAATTCGCATGCGACTTTAAAATTTCTTCAGTTTTTATCTTAATATCTTTAACAGTTAGATTTGGCTGTTTTGCAGATATTGTTAAGCCTATTACTATAAGTAGGATAAGCTTAAATAAGAGCTTTTTTAGCATGATTTTTTCCTATATTTTTTTATCTCCCCAATATATAACAATTTATACTTTGCTTCCAACAAAAAATGTCCCATAACACGTTAATAATAATAATCTTGTATATGTTCAAGCTTATATGTTGCTTAATATTTGTTAAGATCTTGTTAACTTAATTTAGGTATTTGTTAAAAATAGTTGATTTCAATTCATTGTTTTGTAATAATCTATACTTAAAAGAGCAAGATTATAGTTAAAAACAATAAAAACTAATTATATAAAGTTTATTTAAATAAATTATAAAGATAAAAACAAGGAGGAGAACAATGACAGGAGATACAAATTGGGGAGATCAAAACCCAGTAGGTAGTTTAGCTCCAGAGCCAAACGATGGTAAAAGAGTTGTTTCTATTACAGAAGCTGCAAGACTAAACAATGTAACTAGGCAAGCTATTTACGTTGCTATTAAACAAAGAAAGCTAAGAGCAACTAAAGATGCCACTCGTTGGACTATTGATTTAGATGATCTAGAAGAATACAAAAAAAATAAGTATTCTAGAAAAAAATCAATGTTTGAAGGTGAACTTCTTTTTGATAATAATAAAGGTTATTATTCAATCAATCAAGTAGCAAAAATGCTAAACGTTCCAGCACAAAAAATCTATTACGCGACTAGAGTAGGTCATCTTAAAGCCTATAGAAAGGGAGCTGCATGGGTTGTGCAGATCGATGAAGTAAAAGAATACAAACAAAGCTATTTAGATAGAAGAACGACTGTTGGTCAAATCGTAAGTTAATATCGATTAAATATACGAGGGTAAAGTTATAAAAAAAGCCGTCTTTATAGACGGCTTTTTGTGTCTTAAAGTGTTCTGAAAATCAATTATTATTTAATTTCTTATTAAGAGATATAATATTAGTGAGAATTAATTTTAATATAGATTTAAAATTCTCAAAATATTATAACATTTTTATAGTAATCT
>JAAKFN010000010.1 GCA_011065045.1 Candidatus Anoxychlamydiales bacterium | reverse complement strand
GGGTATGATTGAGAGAAAAGATAAAATAGTTCAAGACTTAAGAAAAGGGCTAGAGGGACTTTTACAATCTAATAAAATTCAAATAATTAAAGGAAAAGCGAAATTTTTATCTAAAAATGAAATTGAGATAACTGGAGCAAATGAAAAAATAACTGCTGAAAATATAATTATCGCAACAGGATCTTATCCAACAGAAATACCAAATATTAAAGTTGATCATAAAAAAATCTATAACTCTAATTCACTACTGTGTTTAAAAAAACAGCCAAAATCCATGGTTATAATAGGCGGAGGATATATAGGCTGTGAGTTTGCTTCTTTTTATGTCCGCTTAGGTGTAAAGGTTACAATAATAGAGGCGCTTCCATCCATTTTATACTCTCATGGAGAAGATTTAGCTAAACTACTCTCTGGCTCTTTTAAAGCTGAGGGAATTGATTTAAAAGTAGGGGTAAAAGTTTTAAAATGTGAAGAAACTGCAGATGGCATTGAAGTGCATTTAGATAATAATGAGATAATAAAATCTGAGATCGCACTATTAGCAATAGGCAGAAAACCTTTAACTCAAGATCTAAATTTGGAAGCTTTAAATATTCAAATGGGAAAGCATAATGAGATAATAGTAGATGATCAAATGAGAACATCTTCTCCAAATATCTATGCAGTAGGAGATGTAATTGGAAAATGGATGCTCGCACACACAGCTGTACATGAAGCTTTAGTTGCTGTAGATACAATTCATGGAATAGAGAATAAAATGGATTTTTCAGCTGTTCCTGCAGTAATTTTTACAAAACCAGAAATTGCAATTGTCGGTCTTACTCCAGAACAAGCAAAAGAAAAAAATATGGATGTTGATATTGCAAAATTTCCATTTACAGCCCTTGGAAAAGCGCATGCACTCAGTGAAAAAAAAGGTTTTGTTGATGTTATTATTTGTAAAAAAACTAAAACAATTTTAGGCGCTCAAGCAATAGGTCCTTCAGCTTCTGTTTTAATAGCAGAGATGGGGCTCGCTATTACAAATAAATTAACAGCTAAAGCTGTAATCGATACTATCCACGCTCATCCAACTCTTCCAGAGAGCTGGCAAGAAGCTCTTTTAATCGCTCTTAATAGACCATTGAATTTTCCGCCAAATTTAAAATTATGAATTTCCCAGAATTTTTAAGAAAAAAATTAACCATCGGCCCTCTTAATAAAACTATTGAAACTATAAAAAAAAATAAAATTCATACTGTATGTGTTGAGGCTAACTGCCCAAATAGATTTGAGTGTTTTTCAAAAAAAACAGCAACTTTTTTAGCACTCGGAAAAGAGTGCACAAGAGCCTGTTCTTTTTGCGATATAGATTTTTCAAAAAAACCCAAAATGCCAGATCCTAATGAACCTTTTAATATCGCTAATTCTGCTAAAATATTAAATCTTAAACACATAGTTATAACTATGGTCGCAAGAGATGATCTACCGGATAAAGGAGCAAATCATCTTTGCAAAATAATTCGAGAGGTAAAAAAAATAAACCCAAATTCTACTATAGAAACACTAACCTCTGATTTTTCATGCAAATTTGATTTAATTGATCTTATTTTAAATGAGAAGATAGATATTTTTAATTACAACATAGAAACGGTTGAGAGAATTTCTCCAAAAATAAGACATAAGGCTACATATACCAACAGCTTAAAGATATTAGGATATGCAAAAAATTCAAAAAAAGTAAAATTTGTTAAATCAGGTTTAATGGTTGGGGTTGGAGAGACAAAAAAGGAGGTTTTTCAAACCATCAAAGATCTAAAAGAAATAGGGGTTGATATAATAACAATAGGCCAGTATCTATCACCCAATAATAAAAAGTACCCTATTAAATCTTTTGTAACCCCTAAAGAGTTTCAAGAATATAAAGATTTTGCAAAGAAGATAGGAGTGCACAATATCTATGCAGATCCTTATGTTAGATCTAGTTATAATGCTAAAACCATTCTAAATAAAGCATTATTTAAATAGATTAAAAAAATTTATTCCCAACTTAATTTTAAAAATATATTGATTTGTAATTATTTATTTATTACGTTGCAGTTTTAGAGGACGAAAAAAAATCAATATTTTTACATGCTATTTGAAACAACAATGAAGCATCACAATATTGCCAGCATTATTTTAGCTGGAGGCAAGGGAACGAGGCTTCATCCATTAACACTTTACCACTCGAAACCTGCTGTTTCATATGGAGGAAGATATCGACTAATAGATATTCCAATATCTAACTCACTAAACTCAAACATTCGTCAAATACTCGTTATTGGACAATATCTTACAACAGAAATCGGCCATCATCTCTCTCAAACTTATCAATTTGATAGTTTTTTTCCAGGAAGATTAGATCTAATCACTCCTGAAGAAAAACCAAATGGTGAGAGAGTTTTTTTTAATGGAACAGCAGATGCTATTAGAAAAAACTTAGATAAGATTCTAGAGCTTCCAGTTGATTTCTTTTTAATACTCTCTGGAGATCAACTCTATAACATTGATTTTCAGAAAATGTTTGCATTCGCTAAAGAAAAAGATGCAGATTTAACTATCGCATCTCTACCAGTTACCGAAAAAGACGCAAAAAGGTTAGGACTTTTAAAAATCAATAAAGACTCATATATAGTAGATTTTTTTGAAAAACCTCAAGAAAATGAGATTTTAAATAACTTTAGATTAGATGAAACCATCGATAAAGACTGTAACATCACAAAAGAAAAACCCTTTTTAGGTTCCATGGGCATCTACATCTTTAAAAGAAACGCTCTAAAATCACTTCTCTTAGAAGATCCAAGAGAGGATTTCGGAAAACATTTAATTCCAACACAGTTAAAAAAAGGAAAAGCAGCCTCTTTTGTTTATGATGGATATTGGGAAGATATTGGAACTATAAAATCTTTTTATGATGCAAACCTCGCTCTTACAACATCTAATTTAGGTCTAAAAATATATGATGAAAAAAACCCAATATATACATGTGCGCATCATCTTCCTGGCGCCAATATAAAAACTACCAAAATAATAAACTCAATAATTTGTGAAGGGTCTGTTATTGAAGCTAAAGAGATAAATCACTCAATGATAGGCCTAAGAACTAAAATAAAAAAAGGTACTATAATCAAAGACAGTGTTTTTCTTGGAAACTCTACATATACATCTCCCGAGCAAACAAAAGACATTCTGCCAGATGTTTTTGAAATAGGAGAAAACTGCACGATCGAAAAAACAATAATCGATGAACATGTAAAAATTGGAAACAATGTAAAACTAATAAATAAAAATAATTTAACATCATTTGATAGCGAAAATATCTATGTTCGAGATAGTATAATTATAATAACAGCAGGAACTATCTTGCCGGACAACTTTGAATTTTAGATGCAAATTTTTGCTATTTCAGATCCACATCTCTCCCTTTCAACTCCCGATAAAACCATGCAAGATTTTGGAGATACTTGGAAAGACTATCAAGAAAAAATTAAGATCAATTGGGAAAAAAACATAACAGCTAATGATTTAGTATTAATCCCAGGCGATATCTCGTGGGCAATCAAATTAAAGGACGCTCTAATAGACTTAGAGTGGATACATGACCTGCCAGGCAAGAAAGTAATAATAAGAGGAAATCACGACTATTGGTGGCCTTCTGCATCTAAATTAAAAGAAGCTCTTCCTCCATCAATTTCTTTTATTCAAAATAACGCTCTTTCGTTTGGGGATGTTTCAATTGCAGGATCAAGACTTTGGGATACTACAGAGTATAATTTTAATGATTATATTAATTTTGTATTCAACCCCAAACAAAGAAAAGATATTCAAGAAGATATTCAAGAAGATCTATCTGAGAGAATTTTTACAAGAGAAATTGAAAGGCTAAAACTTAGTTTAGAAGCGCTAGATAGAAATGCTAAAACTAAAATTGTAATGACTCACTACCCTCCCATTTCAGCTGATTTAAAAGATTCAAAAGTATCTAAACTCTTAGAAAAATATAAAGTTGATATTTGCATCTTTGGACATCTTCATAATCTAAAAAGAGAAAAAAAGATGTTTGGAGAGAAAAATAATATCAAATATATTTTAACATCTGCTGATTATATTAATTTTACTCCAGTTAAAATCTTATAAAAGAAACAATTTGAATTCATAACCTAGATAATCTAAAGTTTATACAAAAAAAAGGGAATTAATTATGGCTTCACCTGTTCGTGGGGATTTTTCTTTTGAACTTCCTCTCCTAGCACCTAAGTTTGATTTACCTGATTCAACATCTAAGTCTGAAGAAATAGCCCATGATAATGATCGTTATCGACAGTTAGTTTCAAGAAAATTTCCTTTTGCTAAAAATTTGAAAATAATTACCTCCGAAGCAAAATTTTTATATGAAGGTTTAAAAGTAATACATAAATCTTTTGAAGAAGAGAGGTTTCTGAGAAAATTTGTAAAAGTTTTATTAATAAATAAAAATATCGAAGATGCAAAAGCGTTAACAGATCAACTATATAGTCAACATCAAGTCTACGCTCAAATACAGCTAGTAAAAGTTTTAATATCAAATGGACATATCGAAGATGCAAAACCAATAATAGCTCAAATATCTGATGACGATCAAGACTATGCTCTATTCAAGCTCGTAAAAGTTTTATTATCAAATAAACATATCGAAGATGCAAAATCAATAATAGCTAAAATAACTGATAATGCTATTAAAGCTATGGCTCAAATAAAGCTTCTAAAGGCTTTGCCAACTGAAGAAAATATTGAACAAGCAAATGCATTTATAAATCAAATACCTTCGGATAAAAAACTCGAAAAAGCTGCAGTTTCATTTAAACTTGCAAAAGTTTTGCCGACTACTAAAAATATTAAGAAAACAAAAAAGCTAATAGCTCTATTATCAGATGTTGAATATAAGGCAACCCTTCAAGTAAAGTTAACAAAAAATTTTCCAACTGCTAAAAATATTGAGAACTTAAAATCAACAATAGCTGATGTATCGGATATTGAATATAAGGCTCGACTTCAAATAGCATTAACAAAAATTTCTCCAACTGATGAAAACATTGAAAAAGCAGAAGAGCTAATAGATCAAATTGAAGAAAGCAAAGGATTGGATACCGCAAAAGCTCTAGGAGACCTTGCAATAGTTTTGATAACTAAAAAAAAGATAGAGAAAGCAGAAGTGATAATATCTAAAATGAAATTTTATAAAACTTTTGTTAAATTAAAACTTGCAAAAATTTATCCAACTACTGAAAACATTGAGAACGCAAAAAAGCTAATAAATCAACTTGATGATTGTTGGGATTTAGAAAAATTTCCAGCTCAATTAGGCCTTGTAAAAATTTCACCAACTCATGAAAATATTGAAGAAGCAAAAAGATTAGTCTCTAAAGCAGAATTTGATTGCTTTCAAGAAACGTTATATCTTAAACTTTTAAAAATCTTGGAAAATAATACCTTACTACCTACCTAATAACATTCTTTTTTAATTTATTGGGTAATTCCAAGCTTTTTTTTAACCATTCGAGCTCAACTGTTAATCAACCAATTAGTTGCTGTAAAAAATCTACATTTTCTTTTTTATCTGTGCTCTGAAAAACATTTGAGCCTTTTTGTATAAGGCATTTTTTCCAATCACATCCTAAAGTTTTACTTATTTCGTAATCTGAAGATATTTGATTGGCTGTTTTTTTTATTTTTTTCCTAGGTAATATGTTTATTTTACAATAGGCATTCGGTTTTAGATAGTCTCAAAATTGGGGACCATTATATAATGAAAAACTTTCAAAAAAAACCATCGAAATTGGAGACTATTTTTATGTTTCATATACGTTTTTTAATATTCCTTATTATTAATTTCTTTCTTATACAAAATATATGCTTTGCTGATTTCGTATCAGATATTGAAAATGCTAACACCACGATTCTTTCAAAAGAAAAAGAATTATCATCAATTTCCTTGGATTCAGCCAAAATGTTGAAGGAAGAACTTGTTAAGTTTGAAAAACTTTGGGAAGCACGAACTAGGTATACATTACATCTTATGTGTAATGTGGATAGCATAATTTTTTATGTCAAAGAATTTGCAAAAAAAAATGGATGGGCATTGGAAGTTTGTAGTTTTCCATCTTATATAAAGCGTGAATGGACGGAATCATTTGGATATCTAGATATTATAGAAAAACAAACAGTAAAAGTTTTACCCATCGTTGTTAAGCGTTTTAATTCAATAGAAAATCTAATATTTAATACTTTAGAAAAATATGAAAAACAACTTGAAAAACAAATTAATGGAACAATCTTAGAGATTAACGTTGAGCAATTATTAAATGAAGAAACGGATCGTTGTGACAAATTATACGAAGCTGGAAAAAGTTATACATTAAATATTGCGTGTAAATCACATAGCTTAATTTTGGATAACCTTGCTCAATTTGTAAAAACTTATGATTGGGAATATGACTATACTCCTTTATCATTCAGTGATTTATCTGTACCTTCAGAATATGCTTTGCTAACATTTACTGAAATACAAACAAAAAAATCCTTTGCTATAATGGTCTATCCTTTATTTCCGATAGAAAATCAAATATTAAAAGCCATAGAACAATATGAAGAAAAAAATTAACAAAACAACTGATTAAAAGGGGGTTTTATGTTTAAAACATGTTTTTTTTTCATTTATTTTCTGTTATTTTCTTATAGGAAATGTTCAGGGATTAAATAATGAAGGCGTAGAATTTTTAAAAGAAGAGATAAAAAATGAGCGCACAGTATATGTTCATTGCAAAGCAGGAAAAGGAAGGAGTGTTACAGTTGTTTGTTGCTATTTAATAGCTGAATAAAAAATGAGCGCACAAGAAGCTATAGCATTTGTGAAAAGCAAAAAATCCAATATTAATTTAAATAAAAATCAAAGAAAGAGAATAGAAGACTTTGCAAAAGAAAACGCGGAACCTTCAAAAAAATCTTAAAATTTAGATGTTTTAAGCTAAAATATTTAAAATTGCGTTGATATCTTGTTTTTTTAAAGATTGATCACTTTTAATTTTTGATCTTTTATCTATAATATCTAGAATCTTTTTCTCTAAATCATCTCTATCTAGCCTTATATAAAAATCTGCTAAAATATTTAAAATACTTTTTAGCTCACTCTCTTTTTTTAAATGCTCTGTCGTCTGCTTAAAAGTCTTCATAAAGAGATTTCTATCGCCCAGACCTACCATAAACTTGAGTATTCTAAACTGGAGAGGGATATTTGGAGTTTTCTTTAAACTAGATAGAATCTTTTCAATAATTTCATTGGAAGATGAGATATCATCTAATGCTTTTAGCTTTGCTTTTAAAAAATCAAACCATAGGGTTTTAGATATATATGGATAAAAATTATCTATTAATTCTAAAGCATAAACTTCATTTTTAGCATCGATTTGATCTGAGATATAATCAAACAAAAAGTTTTCTAAATCATGAGCTAAATATTGTAATAGACCTTTAAAGGCTTCTTTTTGATCTACACCAAAATCTACGTTAGAGTCTAAAATATTTTTTAAATTAGCAAGTGAGTTTTGTAAAAGCTCATCATTATGAAGCTCATTTGAATCATATAGGAAAATCCTATGATCTAACTCATCTGCAAAAATAGATATACATCTTTTTTCTGAAAAAAACCTGCGATATAGCTCGAACAAGACAAGATAGATTTGATCTTTAGACTCTCCTTCTTTTTCCGCTGCTAGAAGATCAACTAGCTCTTCTGGAGAATCTGCTTCATTAGCATATTTTAAAAAATATTCTTTATCAAAATTAAGACCTAGATTTTTGAGATTTTCAAATAATTTCTTTTCTTTTAAAACTCTTAAATCTTCAATTTGCCACTTTTTTACTTTCAATGACTTATTATCACATGAAGTAAATCTTAGGAAATTATATAATGCTTTGATTTGAAACTGCATACGTATTAAATTGCTCTACAAACTATTTAAAATTATATAACTTTTTTATTATGAAGTCAAATAAGCAGCTATTTTTTTCCTATAAAAACAAAAGATCGTTTTTGTTAATTGAGGTTATTATAGCTTTTGCTTTAGTCACTCTTCTAATAGTTCCTTTAATTAGAAACCCAATTTATTTTTTTAGATCTCAAATCAAATCTTTAGAAAAACTAGAGTGCGAGAGAATAGCTGATCTAACTTTTTTAGATTTGAAACTTGAAATCTATAGTGATCAAAACAAATTTACTAAAAATTTAGCCCGTAGCAAAAAAGCTACGCCTTATGAAATATTAGATCCCTATGAATTAGTCACATTCAACAACAAAAAGATAGCAAGATCATATAAGATCTACTCGAAAAACAAAGAAAAAGAGACCAAAGATAATGAAAAATATAAACTTTTAACCATTAGAATATTTTTAAGGCCTACTGATCAAAAAAGAAAGTATGAATATGAATATAAAATGCTATGCAAAACTAAATAGAGCCATTTTTATTAAAAAACTATGAAACTAATAAAAAAGAAAAATTTCACATTACTTGAGATAATAATATCTTTATTTTTAATAACTATTATTATTACTTTTTTATTTGGTTTTTTCTCTAAAATCATGAAGCTAGAGAAAAACATTGAAGAGAAAAAATCAAAAATTTTAGCAATAAATCATGCTCAAATAAGACTTACCCAAGTTTTTTCAAATGTTTATCAAAGTGATTTTATAACTAAGAGCCCATTTTATACAAAAAATTCTCAAAACTCCAAAGGTCTTGTTGTATATATAACTTATGATAATAAAATCGATAGTGATCCTAATTTTAGTCTAATTGTAAAAGCTAAACTTTTCGTTAATGATAACAATGAATTACGTCTTGAGACCTTTTCAAGAGATGAAAACCAAAAATCTAGAGTTGAAACTTTACTAAAAGGAGTTAAGAGAATTGAGTATGAATTCTTATCAAATAGCGATTCAAAGTTAAAAAAATATAAATCTAAAAAAAGCTCAAAAAATATTTGCTGGTTTAATTTTTGGCCTAAGAAAATTGAGCTTCTCCCCTCTGCAATTAAAATAAAAATTATTAAAAATGAGTATAGTTTAGATTTTGCTTTTTTTCTACCAGCTAGACATGTTAAGATTTGAGGCGCATTTAAAGAAGATTTTTTTATGAATATTGTAGCATTTATTGCTGGTCTTTTGATGATCTTTGCGATAACGACAAATACGCTCTCAAAAAAGCATCTATCTGATGGATTTGTATCTAGAAGTTTTTCGGGCTACATGAAATCTTCTAGAAAAGCTACAAACGAGTATGAAAGATATTGTTTTGATAATCTAAAAGAGAGCGTTAAATCTAAACAAAGAACAATAGCTGATAGAGAAGAATCATCTGCTCTGAAAAAAGAAAAAACAAGAGAAGTTCATATTGAAAATGCTAAAATAAATATATATCAACTAGTTATAGATAAAAAAGAGAAACAAAAAAATACCTATAATCTGATTGCATCTTTGATAGAGACCCTATATTCAAATCAAAACTTTTATAAAAAAGGCTTTGAAAATGATATCTTAAATAATATATTAACGGCGTTTGAGAATCAAATTGAGAAAAAACAAAATCTAAATTTCGAAACGCTAATATTAAAAGATGGCTCTTTAAAAAATATCTATTATAAAATTATCAAAGGCACAAAATTCTATGATTTTGAAAAGAAGATTGGCTGCCCATCAATCTTAGATTTTGTAAAAATTGAAAATTCAAAAGAGCAAATTCCAATGAAAGATGCCTCTAAAGAGCTCCTTATTACTTTTTTTAATAAAAAAATTGCAGAGGAGATATACGAATTGCAAATAGAGTATCCTCCAAAAAATCTAACTTCTCAAAACGTTTTAAACATATGCCAAAAAACCAATCTTACTATTGATGAAAAGAAGCTAAAACTCTTTGATTTTTCAAATTCTATGATTAGATCAAATGAAAAAATATTTGTAGGTTTTGATAAAAATACAGATATAAAATGTAAAATCAAACTTCCAGTTAGTTAATGCTATAGAAATTTTCATATCCACTTTGAGTAATTAAAATAGTATCTTCATATCTAGTTCCGCCTAAATTTTGAAGATAAATGCCAGGCTCTATAGTAATTACCATGCCAGGCTTCAAAATAACATCCCTGTCTTCTGTATCGAATTTTATTCTCGGAAATTCATGGATCTCTAATCCAACACCGTGTCCTAGAGAATGCACAAATTCTTTTTCACACCCCTCTTCTTTCAATACTTTTCTGGCGGCTAGATCTAACTCTTTTAATTTTACACCAGGCTTGCACTGAGATAGAGCTGCTGAGTGAGCTTTTTTTGTTATAGAATAAATTCTTTCTAACTTTGGATCAGGACTGCCAAAAAAGATAACTCTTGTCATGTCTGAGTGATAATTTTGAATTTCAACTCCTATATCCATTAAAACAAGATCGTTTAACTCTAGTTTTTTTGTAGATGTTTTATAGTGAGGCATAGCACTATTTTTACCAAAAGCTACAATAGGATCAAAAGAGAGCTTATCTGCTCCATTTTTTTTAACAAACATCTCGTATTCAAAAGCGATCTCTTTTTCAGTGATTCCTTGCTTTAAAAGCAAACACACATGCTCAAATCCTCTCCAATTTAAGTTAGCAGCTTTTTTAAGTAGTAAAATTTCATCTACATCTTTAATAACTCTAAATTCTTTTAAAGGGTTCACTAAGGGGGTAATTTTAATATCTAAATCATATTTAGTTTTTATTTTTTCTAAAAAAACTTTTAGTTTTTCATAGCTACAATAGCTTAGTTTTGAGCTATCAAAGGCAATATTTTTTAACTTGTTTTCAACTATAAAATCTAAAAGAGATTTTTCACAAATAAGCTCTACATCTAAACTAGAGTTTTCTTTAGCTATTTGCAAATATCTGCCATCTACAAAAAGTTTTGTTTTATCTTTTGTAATAAAAAGTTTGCCATAAGAGAGATGAAGCCCTGTTAGATAGATCAAAGATATGCTATCGTCTAGTATTAAAAGATCTATATTTTTTTCTAAGACATAATTTTGAAGATTCTTTAATCTTTTTGAATAATTCATTGTTTCTTATCCCTTTAAAATCTTTTCAATACCATTTTTATTTAATTTTTTAAAAATGCTTTGACCCAAAGGATCTACGTTTGTATTTTTATTTTTTATAAATGATGATAGAAGATCTATTGCTTCTTCTTCTGTGTAACTTTTAGTTTTCGCAATCTTAGAAATTTGAGTAGCTATCTTTTTTTCATAAGTTTTGTCCATCAAACTTGTAGAATTTAAATGTTTTAAATCCTCTAAAATTAAAAAAAACAGCTCCTTTATATTTTCTTTTTCAAGCATCTGAAAGGTTGCATCAATTGAGATTTGATCTTTAGAAATTACTCTTAGATCAAATCCATAATCTAAAAAGCCTTTTAGGTTTTCTTCTACAAATAAGATATCAGATACATTAAGTGAAACGTTTATAGGAACTAAAAGAGTTTGGAGCTTTAATTGTCTTTCTTTATTTTTTATCTTTTCAAAAAGAGAGGTTAAAAAAATTGAGCTTAAATCGAAAACTACAATTTTTTCATCATCTTCAATATCCAAAAAACCTCTCAAAAATTTAGTTTCGATAAAAAGAAAATGATCAATTTTTAAAAATTCTAAATCTAAATTTTCGATATCATAAAATTTCTCAAAAATCAGTTGTTTTTCAAAATTTTTAAAAATATTTTCTTTTTGAATATCTTCAAAAGAAAAGTTTTCATTCTTTATCTCAGGCTTAGTAAAGTTAAAATCAGCTGAAAAAAAATTATTATCTCTACTGATTTTATTTTTCTGAAATTTATTTTCAAAAGCAGTATCTACAGCATTTTTAATTGCTTGTTTTATAAAAATTAGCTCTCTAATTCTGATTTCCTTTTTTTGAGGATGAACATTTACGTCTACAAAATGAAAAGGTATTTTTATATGAAGTGCAAAAACAGGATATTCACTTTCTTGAATTCTAGTAAAATAAGCCTCTTTTATAAATTTCGAAATAAGAGCACTCTTTATAGCTCTATTATTAACTATTAAATATTGATGAGTTTTTGTTTTTTTAGAAAAGTTTGGATCAGATATTAACCCAAAAATTTCAATGTTATTTTCTGAAAAATCAACCTCTATTGCATTTTTCATGACATCTTTAGCTAAAAGATTTTTTATTCTGTTTTTAAAAGCTGTTTTCTTATCGATATCTTGAGGTTTTGTTGAAATTTTTATATCTGAATTTAAAATCAGTTTAAAACCGATATCTGGCCTTGTAAGCGATAGATTATTTATAACTTTTACTATCTCTGAATTTAAATAGCTCAAAGTTTTTTGAAACTTTTTCCTAACAGGCACATTAAAAAATAGAGATTTTATATCTATTGTCGTACCTTTGGTTCTAGCTATCTCTTTTTCAAAAATAATTTTAGATCTATCCAATTTCAAATGCGTTGCAACGCTATCTATAGATGTTTTTATCTCAACTTTAGACACAGAAGCAATAGAAGCTAAAGCCTCTCCTCTAAAACCCATTGAATCCACTACTGCTAAATCATCAAAAGTTTTAATTTTTGAAGTAGCATGCCTTTTAAAACAAAGATGCGCATCTTTGTTTGTCATTCCAATTCCATCATCTTCTACTCTAATTAGCTCTAAACCTGACTTTTTAACTTCGATTACTATATTTTTTGCATCTGCATCTATTGAATTTTCAACAAGCTCTTTAATAGCAGAAACAGGGCTCTCTATCACCTCTCCCGCTGCTATCTTATTAATTACATTATCATCTAATATTTGTATGCTTTTAGACATTTCGACCTTTTTATCTTGCAAAAATTGAGTATAACATAAAAAATTATTTCTTAAGCCACCTTTGATATTTTTTATGCAAGAAGCGAAATTTATTGTCAAAACTCTAGTAGCGAAAGGATACCTTTCTTATTTTGCAGGAGGATGGGTTCGGGATTTTTTATTAAATCACCCATCTGATGATATAGATCTAGCAACAAGCGCTCCTCCTGAAGTTGTTGAATCTATTTTTTCTCATACAATACCTATTGGAAAAGCTTTCGGAATAATTTTAGTAATAATTAAAACCAAGCAATATGAAGTTGCAACATTTAGACATGATGTTGAATACATAGATGGAAGAAGACCATCTAAAATAGAGTTTTCCTCTCCTGAAATCGACGCTCAAAGAAGAGATTTTACTATCAATGGTATGTTTTATGATCCAATAAAAGAAGAGATCATAGATTTTGTAAAAGGTAGAGAGGATTTAGATAAAAAAATAATTCGCTGCATTGGAAATCCCCACTCAAGAATTAAAGAAGATCGCCTTCGAATGATAAGAGCTATAAGAATGAGCGCAAGGTTTAATTTTGAAATAGAAAAAGAGACTAAAAGAGCGATAATATCTCACGCGGATGAGCTATTTCCAGCAGTTGCTATTGAAAGAATCTTTCAAGAACTTACAAAAATGAGTCAATATCAGGGATTTAAAAAAGCACTTACCATGCTTTTTGCATATAAACTTCTTCAAACCATTTTTCCTACTCTAAAAAAACTAAGTATTGATGAAGTAAAAGAGAGACTCTTTTTAGTTGATGATTTTCCACACAGAGCTCCTGTTATAGTCTCTATTTTAGAGCTGTTTCCAGGATATAACTTAGAGCAAAAAATAGAGCTTTGCAAATATCTAAAACTCTCTAATAGAGAAGTTGAATTTGTAACTTTTTTAGATCTTGGAAAAAGCTATATAGAAGATGAGAGCAGAGTAGATGATTTTTCTTGGGCTTATTTTTATTCAAATCATTTTTTTGACTTAGTCATTGATATTTTAGCAGTTCACATAAAAGCTGAAATTAGAAAAGATTTTCTTCATATTCATGAAAATAGACAAAAAAAACTTACCCCCTACATAGATAGAATCAAAAATAATGATCCTATAGTAAAATCAGATCATTTAAAACTTTGCAGTATAAAACCTGGTATTTTGATGGGCCAGCTTTTAAAAGAAGCGATAAAAATATCTATAAATAAAAATCTATTAGACCCTAACAAGGTTATAGAGGAGCTGAAGAAATTGAAAATCTGGCCTAAAAAGTAATTTTTAATTTAAATTAATATTCTAATTTATAAATTATATTATTTTTTGAAAGAAAATCTTTCAGTTTTTGCAAGATTGTAGAGAAGCTTGATATATGTTCAATATAAGATGTTACTTCATCTGTATTCCCTCCACCTACTTGAGAAATTAAAAACTTTTTCTCACATCTTTGATGTGCATGTAAATCTCGATTATATTGAATTATTGTAGAAATAATTTCTTTAATTTTTGCTTCTTTATCTGAGCTTAGATAAGAATCAGGAATATATAAAGTGATCTTTTTGAAAAAAGATCCTCCACCTTTTTCGTCAACTTTCGGCCCATAACTATGCAAACCATACTTATTCCAAATGTCACTATTTGTAAATTCTATAACGGTTATACCTGAAACTGCGCTCATAATTTCCTCTTATATTGTTCAAAATTTTAAAGGGAATCGAATGTAACATTAATTATTTTTAAAATCATCAAAATTGGGATATTTGAATTAAATATTAGAAAATATTTGAATTTATAAGAAGCTTATAATAAGCGTCTTGCTGTTTTTAGGTATAACTTTAGCCAAAATTTGGCTGGAAATGGGTGCAACTTTAGCCAAAAAATGGCATCAAAAACAACCAAAGTTTGGCTAAAATAACAATAAATAGAAAAGATGAAATAAAATTTTATCTAATTTTAAATACTAAAGCAGTCATATCATCGAACTGTTCAGCATCCTTAGAATACTCTTCTAATTTATTAAATAGATTCTCTACTATCTGAGATGCCTTTAAATCTTGTGTATCTTTGATAAGATTTACTAAATTTTCTTTACCAAAAAACTTACCATTTTTATCTATAGCTTCTACGATTCCATCGGTATATAAAAATAAAAGATCATTTTTTTGCAGAGTAATTTCATTGATATATACTTTTTCCATCTCTTGAACTCCAAGAGCCATACCCTTAGTTGTAAGCTCTGTTATAGTTGAGTCTTCTTTTCTTAAGATTGTACTCATATGACCTTGATTTGAGTATTTCAAGTTTTTAGATTTAATATCATATATCCCAAAAAAAGCGGTTGCAAACATGCTTTTTTCCTTAGCATCCTTGTAAAACAAATTATTAGTTTTTATGATAATCTCATCTAAATTATCAAAAGTTAAAGCATAAGATCTAATAATGCTTCTCAAATTTAGAGCATAAAGACAAGCTAAAATCCCTTTAGTTGCAATGTCTACTATTACAAAAAATATTTTTCCATCTTTTAAAAAAAAGTCATAAAAATCTCCACCTACCTCTTTTGCAAAAAGATTTCCAAAAGAGATATCTACATCTTTAACATCGAGTGATTTTTGAGGAAGCAAACTTATCTGAATATCTTCTGCGATTTCCATTTCTTGTACATATCTTTGTTTCTCTATTTTTTCTTTTTCTATCTCACGCTGTTTAGCTATTAAAGAGTCCATAGTATTATTAAAAAAATTACCGATGTAATTTATTTCAAAACCAAATTTTTGTTTTTTATAACGCTCATCTAAATTCCCCTCTTTAATCTTTTTCATAGTAATAAGAAGTTTTTTTATAGGTTTTGAGATAAATGAGATAAGAATCCAAGTTAAAATAAATAAAATTACAAAAACAATACTCAAAATAAAAATATGTTTAAAAATAAAATTTTGTTGATGAAAAGTTTTTAAATGTCTCTGATCTAAACTTAAAATCAACTCTAAATTCAGTTTTTTTAGATCTTTTTTAGCTGTTAGTAGACTCTCTATTTGATTTGTATTTTCACTTTGAGAGTTTTTAGATGCATTGGATAAAACAATATTTTTTGAACTATCTAAAATTTTCAGATCAATATTTTTAAAATATTTATCGTTTGGAAGATCAGATATTAGCTCATCTTTAAAGAAAGATAGAGCATATGCTCCTTTTGGGATATTATTTTGATAAATCGTTTTACTAAAATAGATACAATTTTTGCAGTTTAATTGACTTGTTGAAAAAAGAGCGTTTTTTTGATTTAAAATATTTTTTAAACTATTTAGATTTTTTCCTATTAAATTTTGTTTAGTTGAGTTCATTAAAAAGAGATTGTTTTGAGAAAAATCCAAGTAGATTAGATCTTGAAGAGAGAACTCATTAGCTATTTTTTCAAAACATCTATTTATATTTTGCCCATGGAGATTTATCTCCTTCATGGCAAAATCTAAGATCTCATTTTTAAATTTCAGATTATCTTCTATATTTTTAGTGATCTGAGTAGCTAATAAATCCAAAGTGATCAAAAGATCTTGTTTTTGCTCTTTATATTCAGATCTATATAATATAGATACATATATAATTAGCGGCAGAACCACTAAAACAGAAATAATAAAAAAAATTCTATAAGCAAAAAAACTTTTAATGTTTTTTGTTTTAGATTGTGCTAAATTCATAATTTTAAAGGTTAGTTATGTCGTCAAAAAAAATTTCTAGTTCCTCTAATTCACATATAAAACAAATTGTAAAAATAAGAAAAGATAAAAACACTAGAAAAGCAGAAGGTAAAGTTTTAGTTGTTGGAAAAAAAGCAATTCAAGATGCTCAAAAAAGGAGACCTATCCATACTTTTATCACTACTAAAAAAAGAATTGGGAAAAGACCAAAGGCTAAAAAGATTTTAAAAGTTACAAAAGAGGTAATGAAAAAAATTACAAATGTAAAATCCCCTGAAGATGTTGCTGCAATTATCGAAATTGGAGATGAAGAGATAAAAGATAAAAATTATGTTTTAATTTTAGATAATATTTCAGATCCAGGAAATTTGGGAACTTTAATTAGAAGCGCAAATGCCCTTAATTTTGATTTGATCATTATATCAAATCACTCTACTGACCCATATTCTGAAAAAGCTCTAAGAGCTGCTAAAGGAGCAACTTTTTTTATTCCTATAAAAGTTTTTACTGAAACTGAGATTTTAGATTTTATTAAAGATAATAAATTAAATGCATATTTAGCTGACATAGAAGGTGAAGATATCGATGAGGTTGATTTTGAAAAGCCTATGGCTTTAATAGTTTCAAATGAATCTAAAGGACCTTCTGCTTGGGCGAAAAAGAAATCTAAACGTTTTACAATTCCAATAAAAAAAGATATCGATTCTTTAAATGCTGCAATAGCTGGTAGTATCTCGATGTTTGAAATGAGAAGAAGCTAAAAAATATGCTAGATAACTTTGATAAATACTTAGAAGAAGAAGAGCATTTTTTAAAAGATTCAAAAAAAGCAAGAAAACAAAGAAAACTAAAATCTTCAAAAGATCGATCTAAATACAAAAAAACAGATCTTCAAAAACCAAAAATTTTGTCCCATACAAAAAAAATGTCTAAAAAACATTTAGACAAAGCTATAGTTTTATCCATTTTAGGAAGTGAGGTTTTAGTTAGTTGTAATAAAAAAGAATATAGAGCAACTCTCAGAGGCATATTAAAAAAAGAAAAAACAAGGAATAAAAATATTTTAGCAGTTGGTGATATAGTAAACATCTCATTTAAAAATGAAAAAGAAGCGTCTATTGAAAGTATAGAAAAGAGATATTCTATCTTATCAAGACAAGATGAGAGAACAAAAAAGCAAAGCACTATAGCTGTCAATATCGATCAAGTTTTAATCACTAGCAGTGTTGTAAAACCTCATTTAAAACCCTTTCTAATAGACAGATATATAATAGCTTGCTCTAAAGGAAACATGTCCCCTGTTATTATAATCAATAAAATAGATCTTCTAAAGCCTGGCACAGAAGAAGATGAAAAATATAAAAAATTTTTAAAGACGTATGAAGAGCTCGGATATTTAATTCTATCAATTAGTTCCAAAACAAAAGTTGGCTTAGATAGCTTATTAAATGTAATGAAGGGGAAAACATCGGTATTCTCTGGTCAATCAGGATGTGGTAAAACCACTCTTATCAACAAAGTATTAAATACTAAATTTAAAACAGGAGAACTTGCAAAAAAAACATCTAAAGGAGCTCATGTAACAACAAAATCTCAGTTAATTGAGATAAAAAAAGGCGGATTTTGTGTTGATACGCCTGGAATTAAAGGTTTTGGGATTTGGGATTTAGAATTTGAAGATTTAAAGAATCATTTTTTTGAATTTAAAAAATTTGCAGAAAATTGTAAATTCAAAGATTGTAAACATATAAACGAGCCATCTTGCAAAGTTAAAGAAGCAGTAGAGAAAAATAAAATCTCTTTCTTGCGTTTTGAAGCTTATCGTAGTTTAATAAAAGAAATACTAGAAAAAAAAGGAAAGCTTTATGAGTAAAATAAAAAAAATTCAAGCTCTTGAAATTTTAGACTCTCGTGGAAACCCAACTATTGAAGTTATTTTGAAAACTACAGATGGTATAATTACAAAAGCAAAAGTTCCATCAGGAGCATCAACCGGAGCAAATGAAGCTTTAGAGCTAAGAGATCATGATAAAAAAAGATACTCAGGTAAAGGCGTTTTAAAAGCAGTTTCAAACGTAAACAATGAAATCGACAAACTACTTCAAGGAAAATCAGTTACAGATCAAGAAACGATCGATAATTTAATGATAAAAGCAGATGGAACAGAAAACAAATCTAACTTTGGTGCAAATGCAATGCTTGGTGTCTCACTCGCAGTAGCAAGAGCTGGAGCTGTATCTGAAAACAAAGCAATCTATGAGTATTTGAATTCCAAAGATACATACTTAATGCCATGTCCTATGATGAACATCATAAATGGTGGTATGCATGCAGATAGTCCTCTTGATTTCCAGGAATTTATGATAAGACCAAGAGGCGCTAATAGCTTTAAAGAAGCCCTTCGCTGGGGAGCTGAAGTTTTTCATACCCTTAAAAAAATCCTAAAAGATAAAGGCTTTGCAACATCTGTTGGCGATGAAGGCGGCTTTGCTCCAAACTTAAAGTCACATGAAGAAGCTTTAGAGTTAATAATGCAAGCTATAGAAAAAGCTGGCTACAAACCAAAAGATGAGATCTCTATTGCTTTAGATCCTGCTGCATCTGAGTTTTACGATACCAAAGATAAAGTCTATTTTGAAATGAAGAAAAAAGCTGCAAATGAGAGCTTTAAAACAAAAACTCCATCTGAGCAAATTCAATATTTAGAAGAGCTTTCAAAAAAATTTCCAATAGATTCAATAGAAGATGGCCTCGCCGAATCCGATTGGTCAGGCTGGACAAAGCTTACAAAAGAAATAGGAAGTAAAATGCAAATAGTTGGCGATGATCTTTTTGTAACAAACACTAAATTTTTACAAAAAGGTATTGAGAAAAAAGCAGCCAACGCAATTTTAATTAAATTAAATCAAATAGGAACTCTAACAGAGACTCTACAAACTATTCATCTTGCTCAAAAAAACGGTTTTAATACCGTGGTGTCTCATAGATCTGGAGAAACTGAAGACGCCTTTATAGCAGATTTTGCAGTAGCAACCCACTCAGGGCAAATAAAAACAGGATCTCTATCTAGATCTGATAGGATTGCGAAATACAATAGACTGTTAGAGATCGAAAACGATCTAGGTGATAGAGCTAAATTTTTTAAAGGACTCTAATATATACATCGGTTTAAATCAAAACACTTCATCTTGCAAGGAAAAAAATGTTAACCATCCTTTTTTTCTCTTTTAATCCTTAAACGCAGCTCTAGGCATAGGTTCTGATTGTGGTAAATCATCCACCAAAGGTCTAGCTCTACGCAAATCACCTAAAGGTGTAGCTCTACGCAAAGATGAACTTTGAGCCGGACGACGACTACTTGAATCCAAACGTCCTTGAAAAAGGGCGCTTAATGATTTAGCTTCATCTGCTTCAGTTCTTTTTAGACCTTTCCTTGCTTCTCTTGTATAAAAAGGTCTTTCATCCTTTTTTGAACCTGGTTCCGGAGAAAAAACTTCTTCCTCATCAGAGTCATAGTCGTAATACTGTTGTTCAAAATCCATTCTCGCCGCAGGAGCAGAGTGCATTCCTCTTTCTTCTTTTTGTGTTAATTCATCTAGCCTTTCATGAAATTCATCTTCAGTAATCAACCCTGTTCTGAGATTCCGCAACAATAAATCAATTGCATCTGGTCCAGGACTTTCTTTTTTAGATTCAGATCTCCCGCTTCGTTGTTCAGAATCGATTAATTCTGCAATTATTTTTGAAGCTTTATTATAATTAGTATAAGAAGTTGTAAAGATGTATTGTTCGTCTTTTGTTTGATTACGCAAGAGAAAATCATATTGATAAGATAATTGAATAAAAGCTCTTTTAACATTTTTAAAAAGCTCTAAATCATCTTTTTTTATCTGAATTCGTTTTATTAATAATGATTCTGACCATTTTAGCGATATCTCGGAATCATGGTCTGTTTTTTGTTTAAAACAAGCTTCTAAATATCTATCTTGACGTGTTTTTTTAAACTCTTGCCTTGTATAAATACGAGGTTTATTTAAAAACCAATGTACAATGCTACCTGGCTTTACTTGTGAAAATACCCTTGCATCTGAAATATAGTCATCATATGTTTTTCTATCAAAATTTGAATCTAATCCTTCAAGATAACTTATAGGGTCTTTTTTTTCGATCTTGTCAAGCAATCCTAATTTTTCAAGATCTCTTTCAATTGTACTTGTAGCGAAACTTGGATGTAAACCTAATATTGCCATTTTTTTTTATCCTTTTTTTATTTGTTTATTAAACTAATTTTATTTAGAAAATTTATATTTATTTACGAACAATAAATTTTTAATTATCTTTAATTTTCTTTTAATTATCCTACATTTCAGAAAGGTCATCAGACAAAAACCCCGCCTCTTTCAAAAATTCCAGAGTAGCATCAGAAGCTAGTTGTAGTTCCGGAGCTAACCCAACACGTCCGATACGATCTTCGAGTAGTCGTTGCCTTTCTCCATCCCCTATCCCATCATCCGCCTCTGCATCTGCATCTTTTAACAATCTGTTTTTTAAAGCTTCTAATTCTTCTCTTTGGCGAGTTTCAGCAGATTTTGATAAATGATAATCTTCTTCTGTATGTGTATGCCTTTCAACTAATTTTTCTAAATCTGTTGCTGCAACTCCATAGTTTTTCTTAGGTTTATAAAAATCCATTTCTTCTATGTTGCGGGCACCGACAAGATTACCGTTTTTCTTTTTAAACTTTTCTCTAAATGTTTCAGATAAAGTTTCAAAAGCTGTTTTTACTCTTTCAAAAAGCCTTATATCATCTTCTCTTAATTCGATTCTTTTTTTAAGCACTTCTGTTCCCAAACTAGTTACCCAATTTATAGCTATTGAAGAAGCAATTTTATCATCAGTTATGGAATCTAAAATGAATTTAGAAAAAGTTCTTGAAATAGCTTTAAGATTTTTATTGACAATCGGTTGAAAATTTTTAGTCCAACCTAGTGTATCTTTTTTTTCAATAGTTGCAATTTCTCTAGCTTGTCTTATAAAATCATCAAAACTTTGTTTTTCAAAATCACGACTACTATAGCCACTTTGTCGAAAAGATTGTAATGCCATTTTTTTTCCCCTTATTAATTTTATTTTTAAAATTATTTTTTTATCATTAATAACATCTTATATTATAGCAATAATTATATTAAAACTCACTAATTTTAATATTATATTTATAATTTAAATTTAATTAAAACAGAATGAAGATCTTCAGACATCTCTATCGCAAGCATATTAAAATCAATGAGTTATGATTTTTATTAGATTAAATTTACATGAATAACATAAATAAATTAAAATAATTATTATATAAATATTAAAATAATAACTTTATGAGTTGATTATTTTTCGGCTCTATTCGTTGTATTTATATAGCATCGTCAACAATATCCCAACTGCAACAACACTAACTGTACAAAAACTCTTAGTTAATTTTGAGTATTTATTCGGAGATAGTTTTAATTCACTAGCTTGAAATCCTGATTCTACTTCGTCGCTCTCTCCATCGGTGATCTCTCCATCGGTGATCTCTTCACCGCCGCTGACATCCCCTTCACGCTTTTTTATTCCTTCTCCACCTCTCCATCTTTCAACTGCAGACGAAGCTCTTCCTTCTAGCATCATTTCTCTTAGGTCCTCTGTAGCTGCGGCAGCTTTATTCCAAACTCTGAGTTGCTCTCCTGACTGCTGTTCTCCTATTCGATATAATAAGCAATCAAAAGCATTACCTGCTTCTTTATAATTTTTCATTGCACCATTTTTACTTGCTGGAGATAGAATTGATATGAAAGTTTCTTGAACCTTTTTAAAAAGATCTATTTCTGGAGGAGATAAACTTAAAAGTTCACTTTTTTTAATTATTTTATCTGTATAAACTTGCGCCCAAATCATAGCCACTTTAGAAGATTTATCATTATTAGTAATATACTTAGAAAGATTAAAACTACTTGTATCAACAACTGGCTCTAATGACTTTTTTTCCCATATTAACTTTTTATTACACTTTGCAATTTTATTAGCTTGTCTTTTAAAATCATCAATACTTTGACTTTCAAAAACAGTAGCATATTTAGAACTCTCTCGAATTGGTAAGGTTGCCATGTTTCCTCCTTATTAATTTTATTTTTAAAATTATTTTTTATGGTTAATTAATATCTTATATTATAGCAATAATTATATTAAAACTCACTAGTTTTTATACTATATGTAGCAATATATATAGCAGGACTATAATACATAAATGATTTAGAATAAACAGCTTATATTTTTTTTATTTTCAGTTTGTTTCTTTTAAAGACATCAAAAAGAATTTAATACTTATTAAAGGTTTAATTAAAATAATAATTATATAAATTATTGAAATAATAATATTATTATTGTAAAAATATAATTAAACAAGGAATTAATAATGAATAAAGTAATAGCTCTTTTAGGAGAGAGTGAAAGGGGAAGATTTCATTACCCCTATTTTTGCTACTCTTTAGCCCAGTTAGCAACAATCTTAGGCAATCCACCAGAAGATAGCAGAGGTCTTGATTTTGCCGTACAAGCTATTATGTATGAAAGAGATGTGATTTATTTTAGAGTTGAAGAAGAAGGTTTTAGTATCAAAGACTACATGCAAAGTATTGATATTATTAAAGATAAAAACAAAGTAAAAAGACTAGATGCAATTTGCATACCAGGAGTAGGAGATAAAGAAATTATCTTACAACTTGGCCCAATATGCAAATCACACCATTCAATAATAATCACCAGTGAAAAAGATTTATTTGACTATCTTTTATCTTAATAATTATTTTTTTTCTTCAAAATACTGAGCTACACCTTCTTGAGTAGCTTTCATAGTCTTCTCACCATAGTGCCAATTAGCCGGACACACCTCTCCGTGAGTTTCAAAACAGATAAGACCATCTAATACCCTGATAGCTTCATCTACAGACCTACCTAAGAAAAGATCGTTAATAAGCTCATGGCGTACAATGCCTTCTTTATCGATTAAAAATAGCCCTCTAAAAGCTACCCCTTCATCTTCATTAAGAACACCATAAGATCTAGAGATCTCTTTTGTTAAATCTGAAACTAAAGGATATTCTACCCCTTGAATTCCTCCTTTTTCTTTAGCTGTATTTAGCCAAGCAAAGTGAGAATAGATACTATCTACAGAACAACCAATTACTTCCACATCTTTTTTCTTGAACTCATGAAGCCTTTCTTGAAAAGCATGAAGCTCAGTTGGGCAAACAAAAGTAAAATCTAATGGATAGAAGAAAAATATCACATATCTACCCTGAAAATTTGACAGGGAAAAATCCTCATCAAATTTATTTTTTATAACCGCTTTTGCTTTAAACTCTGGCGCTTTTTTTCCAATTAATGTCATGTTATACTCCTTTTTATTTAAATAAATTGATTTGCATTTTCCATCCAGCTTTCATCTTTAATAGTTGTTAAAGAGCCATGTCCTGGATATACTTTTGTCTCTTTTGGAAGTTTTGAGAGTCTTTTTAAAGACTTAACCATATCCTTTGAATTAGAATAAGAAAAGTCTACCCTCCCAAAAGATCCTTTAAAAAGTGTATCTCCAGAAAAAAGAGTTTTTTCTTTCTCAATATAAAAACAGGAGCCTCCTGGTGTATGCCCCGGAGTATGAATAACTTCAATTTCTATATCGCCAACTTTTATTTTGTCTCTATCTTCAAATAAAATATCTGGTTTTACACCTTCAGCTTTCATAGAAAAAAAAGATAAAGGCTCTGGCTTTTCCAAAGCTTTAGCTTCCAATTTATGAATGTAGACTGAAGAGGAAAATGCATCTTTTAAATGCTTAACATCTGCTATATGATCCATATGAGAATGTGTTAGTAAAATCTTATCTAATGTATAAGACTTGTCTTCTAAAAAACTTTTAATCTTTTCAAAAGCTCCAAAAGATGGATCTATTACAAAAGATTTTTTTGATTTTACGCAAGTTACTACAAAAGTATTATT
>JAAKFN010000001.1 GCA_011065045.1 Candidatus Anoxychlamydiales bacterium | reverse complement strand
AAACCGTCAGTTTTTATTTTTTATCATCATAGCTCTGTTTATTCAATTTATCAGAAGTTCATTTGTTTTTTTATCTCAATATATCGTTTCTCAAATTGCTTTAAAAGTTTCTGTTCAAATGCAAGCTAAAATTTACAAACAAATTTTTAGTTTTTCTTATCCTTTTGTTAGTAAATTTCAAGTGGGAGATTTATTAAACTATAATTCATCACCTGGGGTCATCCCTTCACTCTTAATGCAAATAAATGGAGGATTTACTTCTTTAATAATGGGATTAATATCTCTGGCTTGGCTTATGAAAATTGATTATATTTTGACATTTATCCTATTGGCCTTTTTTTTCATTGTTAATTCTTTTTATAAATTACTTTTGAGAAGATTAAACAACTTATCCGTTACTCTCACTAAAGACGAAGTAAAATTCAGCTCTAAAACCAATCAAAATATCAACGGAATTAAACTTATACATATGTTTAATCGACAAGATTCAATAGTAAAGAAAACAAAAAATATTTTAATTAAAATAGCTAAATCTAATTCTGAATTGATCTTTTGGAATACGCTTATTCAATCATTTGGTGAAATAATTGGTATCATCGTAATTGCTTTAATGTTAATCGTAGGGGCTCTAATGCTTCGCCATTCCCCCTCCTTTATAGCATCTATACTTGTATTTATTTTCATTGCTTATAGGTTGTCAACTAGATTACAGCAATGCATGAATAGCCTTAGTGCAGTAATAAGTTGCAGAGGCCCATTACAGAGACTACAGGAAATTCTAAAAGATGATGATAAAGAATATTCTTCTCAAGGTGGAGAAGATTTAAAAGAATTTTCCAAAAAGATCACACTTAAAAATGTCACTTTTAGATATAAAGATAGAAAAAAACCAGCACTTGATAATTTTACTTTTTCTTTTGATAAAGGAAAAACTTACGCATTAATTGGAAAATCAGGAGCAGGAAAATCCACTTTAATCGATCTTCTTTTAAATTTATACCAACCAACAAAAGGATCCATTATAGTAGATGATTTAAAGTTAAATAAAATTTCATTAAGTAGCTGGAGAGAAAAAATAGGAATCGTGAATCAAGATATCTTCTTATTTCATGATACAATTGAAGAGAATATTAGGTTTGGAAATGAAAAAGCTAGTTTTGAGGAGGTACTAAAAGCTTCTCAGCTTTCTTATTCACATGATTTTATTGCTAAACTTCCTAAAAAATATAAAACTACAGTTGGAGAAAAGGGTCACAAACTATCTGGAGGAGAAAGACAAAGAGTAGCTTTAGCTCGCGCTCTAATTAAAAATCCAAGCATACTTATATTAGATGAAGCGACTTCTCATTTAGATTCGCATTCAGAGAAATTGATTCAAGAAGCTATCGATAATTTAAGAAAAGAAAAAACGATTATTATTATCGCACATAGATTATCTACAATAGTAAACGCTGATAAAATTATAGTAATTAATGAGGGTAAACTTATTGAAAGTGGCTCGCATGAAGAGCTACTGCAAAAAGAAGGTCATTACTCATATTTTTGGAGTATCCAATCTAAAAAGAAAAGTACAAGCGTAAAGAAAAATATTTTTGCAGAAGCAGAAAATCTATTTTAATTAAGATTTAATTTTCTCCATTCCTTTAAAAACCACGCTTAATTTCTTTAGATTTCAGAGAGTCTTGTTAAAAGCTTGAATATGTAAGCAAGAGTTGCTTCATTTGTGAGATTTCATTAGCGACTGCATTTGGATTTTTCTGCTATTTTTTTAGCATTTTTATCGTCTTTGAGCCGAGGTATTTAGAAATTGAATCTTTCAAATATTATTAAGATAACCTCTTTATTTATCAATAATTTAAATTAGGAAGCCTAAGTTTTTCATCTATGTTGTCAAACCAATTAGCAAGATCCGATTCATTTTTAATTTTGTCTTTATATATCTCCAAAACAAGATCATGAAGAACTATCGCATTGAAAGGTTTTGAATAAGATATTCCTTTTTTTTGATAAGGCATTTTAATAATTAAAGGGATTAAAGGCCCTGGTCTTTCTTGCAATATTTCCGATTCTTTTTTTGAGATTATACAAAACTCTTTAAATTTTGCCCCTTCCCACATAGAAGGCCTAAACCAATGATCAGCGGTTACAATAATAGTAGATGAATTCCATTGTTTAGTTTCAACCAGAAGTTTTTTGATCTCTTTCATAGTTTTGTCAACTAACACTAAATTATCAGAATAAGAAAGAAATTTATTTGTAAATTTTTTCTTATGATTATTATATATTACTGGAGGATGAGGAATTGAATAATGAATGAAACAAAAGTTTGAAAACGGATCGGTTATAATATTTTTTGCATCATCATGTATTCTTTTGTATCTTTGAATCCACGCATTGTGTTTAATGTCCCTCTTTTGTTTTATATGCAGTTTTATTTTATGAAAACTCAGTTTATCTATAGGGTGAATAAAATAAAAATCAATTAAAAGTACATAAATTCTTTTTATTTTTTCTTTAAAAGTTTCATCATATTCATGATTAGACATATTATTTTTTACCACATATTTATCAAACAGTCTCGAATAGGGAAGATGCCAACCCGTAACTGATGAATTTATACCTAATAAAGAAAGTTTATCGAAAAGAGAAGGAAATTTATCCCAGCCATAGAGTAATTCTCCTGTATGTTCTATTCTAAAGCGATTTTGAGCTAAGGCCTCTTTATCTATTGATTGTTGTCCATTTAAATATGCGAAAATAGATTTCTGAGTTAAATTTGCAGGTTGATATACCTTTGTCGCTGAAAAATAGTTTTTTTTAAGATTATCTAATGTAGGAAGAGAAATGTTGTTTATTCTTTTTTCATAAGTCAAATAATTATCCCATGCATCAAAAATAATCCAAATTACTTTAGGTTTCGTGTCATCGCTTCTCACAATTTTTTTTGTTTTTTTGAAAAAAAAATCATGAGAGATTTTTTGTAAAACGATTAAAGAAAAAGGAAATAAAATCACAAAAAAAATAGTGACCATTTTAGCTCGAGCATATTTTTTTATAGCAAAGAATTTTTTAAAGACAATCACAAGTAAGAATAAGAATAATATAAAATATATGTATTTTTTTATATTTGAGGGACAGATTTTTATAATAGTTCTAAGAAAAAAAACTAAAGATATTGATAATAATACATATGAAGAATATCTAATTATTTTTTTTTTACTATATATGCCTTTTGATTTTAATAAATAGAATATAAAAGTAAAAATTCCTATTGTTAAAAATATCGTACTAACAAATATACGAATAAAAGAAGAATCTAGATGAGCATTTTTATGTCCTAATTCTTTTAACCAAGGTCCGGTAATTATAATTGTTGCAAGAGAAAAGCTTGCTAAAAAATCTTGTATTTTTTGTTTCATTTTTTCCAAACATTAAAAAGCTGTCTACTATTATATATCTTTTCTTTTTTTTATATAATGAAAAACTCAATCATATTTAACGATTTTTAAATGATTTTCTAAAAGACTTACTTTTTAATAATTTCACTATTTTTTTTTAAAAGCTTGAAAACATACGCTAGAGTAGCTTCATTTGTGAGATTTTCATTAGCGAAAGCGTTTGCATTTTCTGAAATCTTTTTAGCTTTTTTATCGTTGTCCTTGAGCCAATGTATTTTAGATATTAAGTCTTTATCTGAATCGAACTCTAAATAATGCTTATCGCTTTTAACCCCTGAATAGTACCACTCTAAATAATCAGAGCTATTTTTTAAAACCACAGAAGAAGAGAAAAGCTGCCAAAAAAATGAACCTGAAAAAGCGTTACCATCTATAGATAGTAGGTATTTATATTTGATTTGATCTATAGGGGAAGCTTTTTCTTTTAATTCGAAATTTTCTACTAAATATTTTTTATTTTCCTCAGATATCTGAACTATATTAGAAAAAGAAGCGTCAATCAGATGGGGATAATGAGATGCTAGCTTTACGATTTTAAGTCTTTCATTTTTATCTAAATCTAAAAACCCTGTAGTAGTTCCCCTCCAAAAAGCCTGTGACTCTTTTTGATCCCAATTTAACTGCAGGGCTGCTTTACTTAATCTATCTAACAATAAATCATTTTTCTCCATCCATTCTATGTGAGGAAATAAAATAACTTTGTTATTATTTTTTTTCTTTGAAATACAAAATACGGGAGCTTGTAAACACTCTATTAGTTTTGGGTTGTCTAGGGAATCTGCGATTGAGTATAAAAATTCTATATCTGGAAATTTTATTAATTTTTTTGATTTTTGTAAAAAATTGTTAAATCTAACGAACCTGGGATGAAATTTTAGATGCAAAAAATTTTGATATTTTATTTTATTATTTTTTATTTTTACTTTAATGAGCTCTGCTTCTTTTAAAAGGTTTTGATCTTTTAGATTTTTAATGGTTTGATCAATTTCATTTTTTTTATTTTGAAAATTTTTAAACTCACTATTTATCTGTCTTTCCATCCAAGGCGAGAAATTTTTTATTTTTTCATTTAAATTTTTCTTTGATATTTGAAAATTGAAATTATCTTTTTTTACAGCGAGGTAAAAACCCTTTAGGTTTTGTTTTAGCTTTTGCATTCAAAACTCTCCATTTTAGATAAAATATCGTCAATTTTGATTGTATTTAAACAGTCCATAGATTTGCAACCATTTTTCATATAGCATGGATTGCAATCCATTTTTTTTACAATAGGAATAATATTTTGTTTTTTTTCTACCCAATGATTTGCATTATTAATCCCTGAGTAAATAACTATTGTAGGCTTATCTAAGCTTGTCCCCAAATGAAGCAAAAATGAATCTACACACACAAGGAGTTTTGCATTTTTTACAACGTCTGATAGCTCTATAAAATTAAGTTTATCTGAGAGATCAAAAATCTTGTTTTTTGAATTAGAAAAACTTTGAGCGTTACTAATTTTAGAGATCAGATCTTTTTCATTTTGACCTTTTCCAGTAAAAACAATATTTTTTCCTTTTTTCAGTAACTCAGCTGTTAATTTTTGCCATTTATTTATATCCCACATCTTTTTTTCTGAGCCTGCACCGATATGAAAGATGATATAATCTTTAGGCAAATGAAAATTTTCTAAACTTTTGTGATTTTGATCTTTATACCTATCTACAAACTCTTTAGTAAAAATACCTGACGATATTTTTAATAATTTTGGTTCGATATTAATGTTTTCATTATTGGAATCTACATTTAAAAATTTTAGAAGATCTAATTGATATAAAAAAACATGCTGATTCTTATTTTTCCAAGAAAGCGCATGCGTCAAAAAGTTTTCAAAACCCGCACTTGAATAACCTATTCTTATTGGGACTTTTGCTTTATGCAAAAGGTATATGGAATTTGGAAAGTGATAATGCAAGTCTATAGCCACATCGTATTTTTCTTTTTTGATGTCATGAATCACTTTTTTTCTAGAGCTCAAATATTTTCTAATTTTTTGAAATTTAGAAATTTCTTTTCTATTTATTTTGAAGTGGTCTACTACAAAAATTTTATATATAAGAGAAAACTTTTCTACAATCTCTTTAGATACGGAAGAACAAACAAACCCTATTTTAGCATCTGGAAACTTTTCTTTTAAAAATGAAACAGCTTTTAAAGAGATCAAAACATCGCCTAGATGAGCTGTGTTAGATAGAAGAATTTTTTTAGGATTTTTTATAAAATTTTCTAATTCTATTTTCTCGCTATTAAGAGTTTTTTTTGATTTTAAAAATTCTAATTTCAAAATTTTTATAATTTTGAAATAAAGTGATGAAAAAAAATCTACACTTTTCAAAAAGAAATAAAGAAGTGGGTTTTTGACAAGGTGTTTACCTTTAAGAGGTGAAGCTTTATTAATTTGCTTTTTCATTTAACTATTTCTAAGTTTTGATAGTAGTGCATCAAGTCTCTAAGTTTTGCTGCATCTTCAAATCTCATCTCTTTTGCAGCTTTTTTCATCTCTTTTTTCATCTCTTTTATCTTAGCTTCGAGATCTTTAGTTGTATGAGTTTTTCTAAGATCAATTTTTTTAACATCTGTTTCAATATCTTCTTTTATACCAAAAGTCTCTTCTAAGGTTTCGATTTTAGCTTTTTTTACTGTTTGAGGGGTTATACCATGCTTTTTGTTGAACTCTTCTTGAATAATTCTTCTTTTTTGAGTTATTGCAAGAGTGTGTTTGATAGCTAGAGTCTCATTGTCTGCATACATGATAACTCTGCCTTCTACGTTTCTAGAAGCTCTTCCACAGGTTTGAATAAGAGCGGTCTCTGATCTTAAAAACCCTTGCTTGTCAGCATCGAGTATTGCAACCAAAGTTACTTCTGGAATATCAAGCCCTTCTCTTAAAAGATTGATTCCAACTAAAACATCGAACTTTCCAAGCCGAAGATCTTTAATGATAGCTATACGCTCTAGGGTATCTATATCTGAGTGAAGATATTTTGCTTTAACATCAATGTCGTTTAAAAATTTAGAAAGATCCTCTGATAGTCTTTTGGTAAGAGTTGTAACTAAAACTTTTCCGCCTTTTTCTTTCTCTTTTCTAATCTCTTCTAAAATATCATCTACTTGACCTGTTGCTTTTTTTATTTCAATTTTTGGATCTAAAAGACCGGTGGGTCTTATAATTTGCTCGACTATTTCACCTTGAGATTGAGTAATTTCAAAATCAGATGGAGTTGCTGATACATAAATTACTTGATTTATCTTTTCAAAAACCTCATCGAACTTAAGAGGTCTATTATCGTAAGCTGAAGGAAGACGAAACCCGAACTCAATTAAAGACTCTTTTCTTGATCTATCACCATTGTACATAGCCCTCATTTGAGGAATGCTTTGATGAGACTCATCTATAAACATCAAAAAATCTTTTGGGAAATAATCCATAAGACAAGGAGATGGCTGCCCAGGAAGTCTTTTAGAGAAATGCCTTGAATAATTCTCTACACCTTTGCAAAACCCCATCTCTTTCATCATTTCAATATCGTAGATGGTTCTTTCTTTGATTCTTTGTTTTTCGATAAGTTTATTTTCTTTTTCGAAAAAATTAATTCTATCTTCTAGCTCTTTTCTGATGCTATTTATTGCTAAAAATCTTACATCTTCAGGAGTTACAAAGTGAGATCCTGGAAAAATTTCAATTTTTTCTACTCTTTTAAATATCTGAGCAGTTAAAGGATCTATGATAGATATTCTCTCTATCTCATCTCCGAAAAATTCAATACGATAAGCTATATCATCTTCGTAAGCCGGAACTATCTCTAAAACATCTCCTCTGACTCTGAAATTTGCACGAGATAGATCATAATCATTTCTTTTATAGTGCAGCTCAACTAAGTGAAGAAGCACATCATCACGCCGGATTTCTTGCCCTACTTTTAAAGATAAGATCATTTGAGAGTAATACTCTGGAATACCAAGTCCATATATACAAGAGATCGAAGAGACTATTATAACATCATCTCTTTCGATTAAAGAGCGAGTCGCGCTGAGTCTCATCTTATCGATTGTATCATTGATAGCTAGGTCCTTCTCTATATAAGTGTCTGTTCTAGCTATATAAGCCTCTGGCTGATAGTAATCGTAGTATGAGACGAAATATTCAACGGCATTTTCAGGAAAAAACGTTTTAAATTCTTGATAGAGCTGAGCTGCTAGAGTTTTATTATGAGCTAAAATTAGTGTGGGTTTCTGAATTTTTTGAATAACACTTGCCATAGTAAAGGTTTTACCGGAGCCTGTGATACCCAAAAGAACTTGGTTCTCTTTTTTTTCTTTTATACCATTTGTGAGTTTTTCAATAGCCTGAGGTTGATCACCTTTTGGCTCAAAATCTGTGGTTAACTTAAACATTTTGATTCAGATATCCGCTGATAAGATTTTTGAGTAACCCCATCTCCTCTAAAATATCTAATCCAATTATCGCAAGAGCAATTAAAATAACAACAACTAGTAAAACTCGTCCTTTAAAGGATTGATAAAATTTCGCTTCTTTCACTTTCCATGTCATTAAAGCTGGCAGAATACACAGTAGCACTGCAACAAAAATTCCAGCGAATTGAAGAGCTGTTAAAAAAACTCTTTGATAACCATATAAGAAGATTAACGGTGGTAAAAAAGTTAAGACGCAAGCTAAGAGCCTACCTTTTTTGTTTCTTTTGATTTTAAAGCCATCTGATAAAAAGTCTGTTAAGCTAAGTGTCACTCCAATAAAAGATGTGATGATCGCACAAAAAGAGAAAATATTAGCAATTTTAGCAACCCAAGGAAGTTTTAATACGTTAATCAAATTATTAATCAGAGGAGCTGTTGATCCTTGCCCTTCTACATACATTTGAGCAAGAGAGTTATCTCCTGTTAGCTTTACTGTTCCTAATACTAAAAACTCCCATACAACATAGATTATTAAAGGAATTAAACTACCTATTACCAAAGCTAGCTTCATTTTTTTGACATCATGGCGCATATAATTTGTAAGCGTTGGAATAATTATATGAAACCCATAAGAGGTTAATAAAATAGGAAAACTAAATACAAGAGCTTTTTTATCTACATGCTTTATCAAATCAAAATCTGTATGAGATGGAAGCAGTATCGCCAAAACTAAGTAAGCAGCGATAAGCCCAAACATCAATATCCTATTTATATAATCAGAGCTAGCAGATCCCAAATAAACGAAAACTCCAAAAATAGCAACTAAGGGAAGAGGCCCTGCCCATAGAGGAAGGGTATATCCTGTAAAATATTTTATAGCTTCTGTAAATAAAGGAGCAGATCCTGCCATGTAAGCAGCTGTTAGAGAATATAAAAGTAATAAATAAAATACCCAAGCTACAGCTTTACCCCAAAAACCTAAGGTATGCTCTGCCATGGTAACTAGATTCACATTTCCTTTAACGGATAGATTTGCTTCTAAATATAAAAAAGCAGTAATTAGCATATAGCCCCAGAAGAACAACAAAACAAAAAGAGTTGGGAAAAAGCCTGCAAAACCAGTTATTACAGGAAGACCTAGCATTCCAGCACCAATTGTCGTTCCTGAAATTAATAAAATGGATCCCAAAAATTTATTTGTCTTTATCATAGGTTCGCACCTTTTTGTTTAATATCTACCTAAAAGAAGAAATGAGCTGGTTAACTATTATAACAAAAGAAAATAGTAAAACCAATATTAAAGAAATTTTTCCGCCTTTTGCATGATATGAGCTTGTTTCTTTATTAATGTATCTACCTATCCACGTCATTAAAGCGGGAAATATACAAAATATTATAACAGCGCAGTATGCTCCTGCAAACCCAAGAGCTTTAAAAAAAATATCCGGGTATGAAAGCGCAAAAATAGTTGGGGGCAGAATTGCTAAAATTATAAGCCACCAGTTATTTTTATGATCAGGCTTTACTTTTAGACCATCTGCTATAAAGTGCATGAGACCTAAGGATTGAGCTAAAAAAGAGGTTACAACTGCAAAAAAGGAAAACCAAGCAGCGAATGTTACAACTAGTTTAGATTGCAAAACATTTCTAAGTGAAATCGTCGCTTCGTTGCCCTCTATAAACGCATCATATAACCCAAATTTTCCACCTACCGGAACAATTCCTAAAATTAAAATTATCCAAAATAGATAAATTAAAAGAGCAAAAAAACTTCCCCCGAGTATTGCTTTTTTTGTTTTTTGAAGATCTCCTTTCATGTAAGAGGTCACAGTTGGAATCATATTATGAAAACCAAAAGAAGTAACTAAAACAGCGAGTGGTAATAAGAAATATTTAAAACTCACGTGTGTGTAAAGAGAGAACTGAATTTTTGAAATACCTAAAAATATCATAAATAGATAGGTTACAATTAATCCTATCATTAAAAGACGGTTTGAAAAATCAACAACCTTTGTTCCAAAATAAACTATAACACCAAAGAAAATAACAAAGAAAATACTTGTTAAATTTTGAGATATAGCAAACGGTAGAAATGATGAAAATAGTTTTCCACTACCAGCAATATAGGCAACTAAAAGCGAATAAAATAAAAATAGATATAATACCCAGCTAATTATTTTACCAGCTCTTCCAAAAGCTTTTTCAGACATCGATATAATATTTACTCTTTCATGAAACCAACCATTAACTTCAATTAATAAAAGCCCTGTAAAGGTCATAAAAACCCAAGCTACTAAAAGAAGTATTATTGAAGGAAAAAAACCTGTAAGCCCCAACAATACCGGAAGAGCTAACATCCCAGCTCCAATGCAGCTACCTGCAATGAGTAGCATGCCACCCAAAACACTTCCAGATTGAAGTTTTAACTTTTTCATCGTCTCGCCCTAGTTTTTTCTACTCTTCTGATTTCTTGATCCATTCGTCCTAAAGAATAACCTTCAAAATCCACAAATTTAAAAAAGTTTTCAAATTCAGGAAATTTTTTGCATACCTGTTTTGCCATTTCTTGAGCAACATATCTATAATTTTGATGTCCTGCAGCGCCTGATCTAAGTTCACAAAGCCACTGAAGAGATCTTAAATTTATATTAAAATACCAATGTAAATTGTATGCCATTGGAACAATGTATTGAGCTTCTTCTTTTAGCTCACCTGCAATGGTGTCATATGTCTGTTTTGCTCTTTTCATAGCATTTTCATAATCTTTTTCCATTTCTGTTCCCATAATTTCTTTAGGAATAAAATAGCCGTTATCACACGTTAAAAGCTGCCTTTCTTGAGTTAACATTCTATGTCTTTGAAGATCTCTATATATCCCAAAATCAGCTACCATCTCAAAAGTAAATGGTGCATTTTCTAAAGCTCTAAAAGATTTATGTCTTCTGTTTTCTCTATGAACAGAGGCAGCTTCAAAAATTCTTATAATCTCTTCATTAGATAAACTTTTTGCATACTTTTGAAAGGCTCCTAGAGATGATTGATTAAATTCAAAAAGCAGACTAGCAGCTACTTTTGCAACCGCGTCTGGATCTGAATTTATTAAATATATACCAGGGTTTGTGTGTTCTTCAACTAATTTTGAGTGTTCATCTGATAAGATTTGCAGATTTTGTCTAGTCTTTTCAATAAAACTTGTATAAGAAATTTGATATTTGCTTGAAAGGTCCGCTCTTTTTACAAAAGATGGCATCTCTTTATAAAGCTCTGAATATACATCTCTTGATATCTCTTGCATTTCAGCTAAACTATGAGTTGAGGATTTTCTAATTAAATTCTCATAGTATCTACCATTTCCATAAGTTCCTAAATTGGTTAAAGTAGATGCTGGAAGAAGCCCTCTTAAACAATCCAAAACTTTTGCTCTAAGAGCTGCTTTATATGCAACTTCAGAAACTTTTTCTTCTCTTGGAAAATCTTTTTTTATTATTTTAGTGAGTGGTGGAATCAATTTTGAATAGGTATCAAAAAGGTGATTGCAAGTATCTAAATATATTTTTTTATAAGCAGAGGTCATTAAAATTGGCTCTTTATAAAAAAGATATTCACCATCAACTTTTTTATCGAAATAGATATATCTTGTAGATTTCTCTAAAGGAGATCCGCCTATTCTACAATCTTCAATAATTTTAGCAGCGAGAATAGAAACATTTTCTACAGCTAAATGAGCTCCGCCAAGCTCCCCTATTGAATCATCACCAAAACCATCTAAAATTCTATCATAAAAGTTGTTAGCCTTTTCAACAGCTAATCCATCATCTTCTTTTTCATCTTTGCTTTGATCAAACTGAGAAAAAGAGATCTCATCATTTAATATAAAATCTTTTAATAAAAGAGATCTTAAGCCTAATGAAGATCTAGAATATCTAGAAAACAAAGCTCCTTTAATAACTTCTGGAAGGTTTTTTAAAACGAAAATATTACTCGAAGTGTTCGTGACATATTTTTTTAAGATGTCGATTTGTTCTTTAGTAAAAGTTTCTGTAGTAACCATTTTAGAGTCTCCCAAATTTTTTAATAATTTAAGAATATCTCTTTTAACTTTTATCAGCAATGGGCAAGGTTTTTATCAAATTTATCAAAAGGTATTAAAAAGATCATCAATGAACACTTGATTATCAAATGCTTCTTGGAAATTAGAATTATTTTTTGCCCCATAAATTGATATCAGAGTATTAAATAAAACTTTTTTTGTTTTAGATACTTCTCTAAAATTTTCTCTTCTATATTTAATTTTTTTTACATCTTCGAAACTAAACGTTAATTCTTTATTATGAAACTTAATTTCGCAAATATTCATACAGCCATCTCTTCGATCGATAATAAGATCTATTTGAATTCCACGATCTTTATTATTTTTAGAAATATAACTCCAATTCACAGCATTAATAGCTACAACTTGAAGGTTTAAAGCTTTTATGATTTGCGATAAATGTGTTCTACAAAGTGTTTCAAAGGCAAATCCTGACCACACAGCATATTTAGCTGTTCCTTGCATGACTAACCAATAATCTTCCATTAAAGGTTGAAAATTAGAATTAGAAAAATCTTTAAGCCAAATAAGATAAAAAAATGAATATTCATCAACTAAAAAAAATTTACCATTTTTCTTTTTCTTGTTAAATGCAGGAATAAAATCAATAAATCCAGCCTCTTTTAATTCTTCCAAAATTTTTGAAAAAGACCCTCCAGAAGATTTTTTTGTTATTTTTAAAATTTCTGATTGAGTTAGTCCAGATCTTTTATTTGCTAAAGCTTCTATAATAACTAAATGTTCACTATGTTCATCAAATAGTGAAGCAAAAAGTTCGTGATATTCTTTCATTAAAGGTGCGTTTTTTTTAAAACATAAATTTTGAATTATCTGTGCTACTGATTGCCCCCTTTCAACATATGTTAAATATTGAGCAACTCCTCCCGTAACCATATATAAATCAATAATTTGTTTTTTATTTAATTCAATATTTTTAAAATTTAAAAATTTTTCAGTTTCTCCTAAATTGAACGCTTCCAAATGTATGGTTGCTGTTAAACGATTATGCAACCCCCCTTTATTATGTATAATTTTTTCAATCATCCAAAAAGCTGATGATCCACATACAATTAATATTGAATTAGGTCTACGCGAAAAAAAATCATTCCAAAAATGTTCCAAAAATTTTAAAAATCCTGATTTTGGAGTATCAATCCAAGGAAGTTCATCGAAAAAAATAATAATTTTTTTGTTTTTATCTATCTTTGATATTTTTTTTCTTAAAAAATTAAAACCCTCAATCCACGTTTTAATATTCGGTGCTTTTTCATCAATTACCAAACGTGATTCTAAAGCAAAACTAAATAGTTTAAGATGTTCCTTTGTCGAAGCACCTTTCACCCCTGTAAAATGAAAATAGATTCCTTTATCTTGAAAAAACCGATCTATTAAATAAGTTTTTCCTATCCTTCTTCTTCCATAAACTGCTAAAAATTCTGGGTTTTCGGAATAAAGTATTTTTTGTAAAATTTTAAGTTCTTTCTCTCTTCCACAAATTTTTTTCATTATTTTCGTCCTATTACGGGCGAAATCACCTAATATTAGGTAGTTTTCGCTGGTTTAACATCATATTTTACAGAAATATCATTAAAAATCAAGTGTTTTTTTGAAAAACAGCTCATTTTAGCGCTATAGTCAGCGAAATCTACTCAAATCATAGAGATTTCGCCGGCTATAGCTTTATATCACTTGTATGCAATAACTTATGGCAGAGCTTTGAAAACCAAGCTAAATTAAATAAATCCCAGATGAATAACACCTCAAAATCAACATTGCGATTTTTTTTAACGGGAATTACTTGCTTTATTTTAAATTAGAGGCTTACAGAAAAATCTATAGGAATTTACAATAATCGTTAAATTTAAAACTTAGAATCAATCAAATTAAAAGTTTTTTTTTATGACGGTGAAGAAGATCTCCTACCATCTCTTCTAGATCTGAAATTACCTGTTTATTATCAGAGAACTGCTTCAAGCCATTTAAATAAAAATCAGCCTCTTTAAATTTTCCAATTGTAGCAAAATATGCTATCATAAAACTTGAAAATATTTGAAAATCCTCTATAAAAAAGCTCTCTTTTTCAGGATATAAGGATTGCAAAGTGAATTTATTATCAAAAAATTTAGCAATTTTATCATACTCTCCTCTCCTAAGAAGATATTCACCATATTTTATTTTGGTCATTAAATCATCTGGAAATTTTTCTACCATATAAAATAATATTTCAATGGATTTATCAACCATGTTTTTAACCATGTAAATTCCATCAATTAAATGCCAAAACAGTGGTATATGGGAGTATTTTTCTTTTAACGACAATACTAGAGAAAAACTTTTTTCATTAATTTTATCTGGTTTATTTTGATCAAAGAACTTTAATAAAAGAGCATGATCTGATTTTTCAATTTCATCCAATAATTGATTCTCACTTAAATCAAAATGAATCGCAGGAAGGCAAAAATTAACCACAGGAGATTTCAAAAAATCCTTTTCATTATTAATAAGATTCTTTTCCTCTTTCTTTTTTTTCTTCGCAGCAGGTTTAGTAGGGTTTTCAACATTTCTATCGCCTTTACTAGAAAACATGTATCTAAGAGATTCTAAACAATCGTTTTTAGTTGGAAGAGCATCTTTTAACTCTTTCATTAATTTTTTAATGGGCATTTTTGCACTATCTAACACTTCATCTATAGTTATAGCATCCGATACTAAAAATCTTGTATATGCATTTTTTATTTCTTCAATTACCTCTTTAGGGTTGATAAAATTACAAGCAAATACTAAATGAGTGCATTCTTTATTTTCAGCAATGTTTTTGCAAAGCGTTTTTTTGAGATAATTGATTGCATTTGTTCTTGGGTTTTTTTTTGCTGCCACACAATAACAAAAAGCATCCACAGCAATTATTTTCCAAAACATTTCTAAATTTGGATGCTCAATTATCTTTTTCAAAAGAGTCCACTCGCTCTTTACGCATTGATATAAAATACATGAAACTTCTAATATGTTAAACTCTTCGTAAAATATAGTTTCTTCAAGTTTATTTATTTTATTTATGAAAGAGAAAAAACAATTAAATGCTTTGTCTCCTTTGGCCAAGACTAAAATATTTATCAAAACAAACATTTTATTGAAATCATTAGAATGCACCGATTTTAAATTTCTACATAAATATTCATAATATTTAATTAGATCATCGAAAAGAGCCTTATTATTCCTAACATCCTCAAGAAGATCGTTTTGTAAATCTAAATCTCCCACAGCTATATTTGTTATAATTTGATCAAACGTTATAATCATTTAGCTACCATAAATTTAAGGGTTTAAGCAAAATCGTTTTTTTTCAAAATCAATCTAAAGATTTCAATATCTCAAAACATTTTATCTGAAAAATTAAAAAAAAATCAAATGCTTAATTTTTTTAAATTTTCCTATACTATAGAAAAAATAATTTAACCACTTCGGTTAACAACACAATAATACAGTAAATATTTACATAATAATACAGTAGAAATTTACCCCTTAAAAAGCTAAAAACTCTCTATGAAAACGCCTTCTATTCGATTTCTAAATCACTTAAATATTTTTGAAAAAACACCTAAAAAACAACATAATAATACAGTAAAAATTTAAAATAAAAATTAAAAACCACTTATGAAATCAAAAACAAATATCACAAAAAGTTTAAAAGATTTAAAAACTGCTGTCAAAAAAAACAAAGCTAATATCATTAAATCTAATCAACTATCTAGAGCTTCTAGAGAATTCCTTATTAAATCCCATTGGTTAAAAGAGATTATCAAGGGCTGGTATATGGTGTTAAATCCGACAGAGAATTATCAAAATTCAACGCTTTGGTATGCCAGTTTTTGGGATTTTTTCAGACTTTATTTAGAAGATAGACTTGAAAAAGATTATTGTCTTTCTGCTAAAAGTTCATTAGATTTACATTTAAATCAAACTACTATTCCCAAACAACTAATCGTAATAACAACTCGCGGAGGGAGTGGCAAGTGTTTAAACTTATTATTCAATTCTTCTGTATTAATCTATAACGATCCTAAAGCAATTCCTAAAGAAAAAACTGAAATTAAAAATATACAGACAATGTCTCTAGCTTATGCGCTTTGCAAAACAGCTCCTATATTTTTTGAAAAGAAATCCATTGACGCCGAAATAGCTCTTCGCAGTATTAAACATAGTTTTGAGTTCACCAAAATTATATTAGATTATGACATGAAAATACCCGCTTCAAGAATTGTTGGGGCTTATAAATATCATCTTAAAAATAACAAGATGGCAGAGGCTATAACAAATGAATTAGAATTATATGGGATGATAGTTAAACCAAAAAATCCATTTAAATCCTCAGCTATAATAAAAAGTGTTAAACAAACTTCAATTTACGCTGATAGAGTAATAGGTTTTTGGCAATTACATAGAGAAACAGTTATCAAAAACTTTCCAAAACCTTCAATTAGAAATAAAATTAAACTTTTAAATAAAATTGACGATCTATACACCTTTGATGCTTACAACTCTTTATCTATTGAAGGTTACCAGGTAACCATAGAATTAATTAAGCAAGCTCAGCTAAATAAAGTACCCCTTGAAAAGAATGCTTTAGCGGCAAAAGGATATTCAAAAGCTTTTTTAGAAGCAAAAAAGTCAATTGCAAAAATGATAACAACAAAAAAACCGGGCTCAGTATTCGAAAAAGATTTACAAAAATGGTATATAAATCTTTTTGCCCCACAAATAAAAGCTAATTTGCTATCTGAAAGACACCTTTTAGGCTACAGATCAACGCAAGTATACATTAGAAACTCAAGACATGTGCCCCCCCCCTAAAGAAGCTCTAATGGATTCAATGGATGCTTTGTTTTATTGTTTGAAAAATGAAGAAAACGCGGCGGTAAGAGCAATATTGGGACACTACATGTTTGTGTACATACATCCATATATTGATGGAAATGGCAGGATAGCTCGCCTATTAATGAATAGTATGTTTTTATCAGGAGGCTACTCTTGGACAATCGTCCATGAAAAAAATAGAGATGAGTATTTAAATTGTTTAGAAACGATTACAGCAGATCAAAATTTTTTACCTTTTGTATTATTTTTAAAAGAAGAACAAAATAGAGAACATCTTTAAATTATAGATATTTTTAATTTATCTATCGAGGAAGTTCATCACAACAAAAACACAAATAAAGGTATAAATAGGTATCAGACAAAATAACAAAGGCTTACTGTATTTTTCTCGAAAATATCTCAGTACTAACAAGGGAATAGTAACAAGCACAGACGATGGAATACAATATATACAACCAATCATAGTAAAACCCGCTATAGCTGAAGTTCGAGCACCACCAAATACCATGAAAGACATTGCTACCATCATTAATAAAACGGGAAATATAATAATATAAAAAATGCTAAAGCAAATAGCATAAATTTTAAATTTCTTTTTATTTCTCAAGGCTTGCATCTCTTCATTAATAATGCTTTTTTCTAGTGAGTCATTGTTCATATTTTTAATCTCTCTCATTATCTAGTTTATTTATTACAAAAATATCCCATAACAATAGCAATAACATCAATTATTTTTTCAGTTTCTCTAACGCTTCTTCGTATGTTTCTTTATGGATTGTTTCTAAATTCTTTTTATCAATAGTTATGTATTCTAAATTATTTCTTCTAAACCGAATAATACTTATACCAGGAGGGGCAATATCGGAGTAATCTGGGTTATATGTAAATATTTTAATTTCAATCCATCTCATGGGATAGGGATGAGTAATTAATTCATTTAATTTTTCATTTGAATTCAGATTATATAAAAAAGTTTCAGCAGCATATATGACCAGTTCTCTAGCTTCACCAATCGTTAATGGATTAAAATATTGAAAATATAGCCCAATAAATTCATCTCCTTCAACAATACTACCGCCCTCGCCTGCAGGGACAAGATTCTTTTCCTTTTCTAACTGTCTCCATGTCTGACCAATTATTTTATTTTCTAGATCTCGTTTTTTTTCGTATTCTGTTTTAGAACAACTGCTACAAAAAAATAAAGCTCCTATAACCATTAAATTAATAACTCTCATAATTGATCCTTTACTATTGTGCATAACTTTCTACGTCATCTCTTAAAAAAATTTCATAAGAAGGGCTATTAAAATTATGATCATGAAATTTTGCATTGGGTCGTGGCTTTATTCTAACTACACTATCAATGTTACGGTAATATCTCATGGGATCTAAGTAAGGAACAAAGTCTATGTTCGATGCATGAATAATTGCAAATAACCTCAACTATTTTTTCAGTTTCTCTAACGCTTCTTGGTATGTTTCTTTATGGATTATTTTAAATTTTTTGTTTTCATCGGTTACATATTCTAAATTATTTCTTCTAAACTTAACGATACTTATACCGGGAGGTTCAATATCGGAGTAATCTGGGTTATAAGTAAATATTTTAATTTCAATCCAGTTCATGGGATAGGGATGAGCTATTAATTCATTTAATTTTTCATTTGAATTCAGATTATGCAAAAAGGTCTCAGCGGCATATATAACTAATTCTCTAGCTTCGTCTATCGTTAGTGGATTAAAATATTGAAAATATAATCCAACAAATTCATTTCCTTCAACAATACTACCTCCCTCGCCTGCAGGAATAAGATTCTTTTCCTTTTCTAACTGTCTCCATGTCTGACCAATTATTTTATTTTCTAGATCTCGTTTTTTTTCGTATTCTGTTTTAGAACAACTGCTACAAAAAAACAAAGCTCCTATAACTATTAAATTAATAAACCTCATAATTGCTCCTTTATTATTGTGCATAACTTCCTATGTTATCTCTTAAAAAATTTTCATATGTTGGACTATTAAAATTATGATCATGAAATTTTGCATTTGGATGTGGTTTTATTCTAACTACACTCTCAATGTTACGATTATATCTCATGGGATCCGAGTAAGGAACAAAATCTATGTCCGATGCAAGATAAATAACAGTCATCTCAATTATTTTTCAATTTCTCTAACGCTTCTTCGTATGTTTCTTTATGGATTATTTTAAATTTTTTGTTTTCATCGGTTACATATTCTAAATTATTTCTTCTAAACTTAACGATACTTATACCGGGAGGTTCAATATCGGAGCAATCTGGGTTATAAGTAAATATTTTAATTTCAATCCAGTTCATGGGATAGGGATGAGCTATTAATTCATTTAATTTTTCATTTGAATTCAGATTATGTAAAAGGGTCTCAGCAGCATATATGACCAGTTCTCTAGCTTCGTCTATCGTTAATGGATTAAAATATTGAAAATATAACCCAATAAATTCATTTCCTAAAGTTATACTTTTACCCTCTCCTGCAGGCACAAGATTCTTTTCCTTTTCTAACTGTCTCCAAGTCTGACCAATTATTTTATTTTCTAGATCTCGTTTTTTTTCGTATTCTGTTTTTGAACAACTGCTACAAAAAAACAAAACTAATATAATACTTAAATTAATAACTCGCATAATTGATCCTTATTACGAAAATATCCCTAAGGTCCAGGTAAGGCACAAAACCCATGTTCGATGCATGGACAATTGCAAATAACCTCAATTATTTTTCAATTTCTCTAACGCTTCTTCATATGTTTCTTTATGGATTATTTCGAAACGCTTTTCCTCAGTTAAGTATGTTAAGGTATTTCTTTTAAGGTGAATAATGCTAATACCAGGTGGCTGAATATTAGAATAATCGGGATTATATACATGTATACGAATTTCAATCCAGCTCACAGGATACGGTTTATCTATCGATTCATTTAATTTTTCATTTGAATTCAGATTATGTAAAAGAGTCTCAGCAGCATATATGACCAGTTCTCTAGCTTCCTCCATTGTTACTGGATTAAAATACTGAAAATATAACCCTATATATTCGCTTCCAGGGGTTATGCTTTTACCTTCCCCCAAAGGAACAAGATTCTTTTCCTTTTCAAGCTGTCTCCATGTCTGACCAATTATTTTATTTTCTAGATTTCGTTTTTTTTCGTATTCTGTTTTAGAACAACCGCTACAAAAAAACAAAACTACTATAATACTTAAATTAACAAACCTCATAATTGATCCTTTATTATTGTGCATAACTTTCAATGGAGTACTTTAAAGACTGTTGATATGAAGGACTATTAAAATTATGATCAAGTTTTTTTGCATTGGGATGTGGCTTTATCCTAACTATGCTATCTATGTTACGAGCATATCCCGGAAGGTCCAGATAAGGAACAAAGTCTCTGCTAATATAATGAATCCTTGAATTACATAAATCCTCATCTATGTACGTTGCGGGAGCAAAAGCAAGGACATCAATTCTTTTTCTTAAATTCGGATCAGTCCCCTCTAGGGCATTTCTTGTGATAGTCACTCCTTCACTTTGACAAATATGCAAGTAATTTTTATCTGATTTCGATAAATAATCTATCCATATCTCTTTTTGCATTTTAACACTTTTGGTGTCTTTATGAAAAATCCCTTCACATCCAGCTCTTGACACATCCCAAAAACCCCCTCTAGTTTCATTATGTAAAAGATGAACACTTTTACCACCGGAATAATTGGATATTATTTTACCATATTCCATTGCTTCTTGACTAGTCGTATTAATACCAAAAGTAGCCCCTATATTTCTGCCATCTGCAAAATCATTTGATCCTAAATTTATTTTTCTAGAAGGATCTTCATTATTAAGAATTTTTTGAGTTTGAGTTCCTTCAAAGAAAAAATTTACTACATTTTTTTTAAATTCTTTAGAATCTAAAGATCTTTGAAGAAGAGAAAGATTATCCTCAGAAAAACGATTGCCTTGTGAATAACTAGGATTTGTAATCATAGCAGGAAACACCATTAGCCCATATAAATCAATCCTCGTAAGAGGAGAATTTAATACAAATGCATATAAATTTGGTCCATCTGCAAAACCTTGTGGATCGGGAGTAATCCATCTTCCTAAGATCGGATCGTAATATCTTCTGCCGTAGTAGATAAGATTAGTTTCTTCATCTATCCTTTTGGAAGAAAACTGCCAGGGATTATTTATAGATGATTTTTTCTTTTCATAACCTGAACCGGAAAAAATCTTTCTTTCTCCAAAGGCTGAGTATCTATAATGCTCATACAGTGAAGAGTTATAAATCAAAGAGACAACATTTCCTGAAACATCATAAATTGGAGCATATATATAACCATCAATCTCAAATGAAATAGCAGAGCCTATTTCAGCTTTATTAGTATCAGAGAGGATCCTAAGTTCTTTTTGATTGAAATTCTGATCAAATGAGCCAATTTCATTTTGGCCATCATATAAAAAATATTTACAATCATCAAGTTTGAACAATGAATTATATTTTGAAATTTTACTCATTCTTCTATTAAACGGATCGTATATAAATTCCAAATCATACAATGAAGGATCTGTAACTCTAATTAACCTATCTAGAGAATCATATTCATAAAAAACTGAGCCGTCTGAGGAGGTTTTTTTAATAAGATTTCCATTTTCATCATATTCAAATTCAGAATCATGAGTAGCATCTACTTGATGCAGATCATTTACTTTATACAAGTCCTCGTTTTTGAGTAGTCTATTATTATGTGAATCAAATTGATAATTATTTGAAAATAATCCAGTTTCAGAAATGATTTGATTTAGATCGTCATGTGAATAATTATAACTATCTTTTAAAAAATAATCCCAACTGATATTTGATATTCTTCCAATTGAGTCATACTCAGATAGTTGATCATGAAATTTAGTTTTTATTTTTGTTACTCTAGAGAGTTTATCAATGAAATATTCAACGTCGCCTGAGTCTAAGATTAGATTTTCTTTTAATAAGTTACCGGATAAATCATACTTTAAATATTCATGTTTATATAACTCAAAACCATTTTTATCTTTTCTTATTATTTCTTTTAGATATATGGGATTATATTTATATTCTACAGAAGATCCATCCTGAAATGCTGTTTTTATTTTATTGTTTAAAAGATCATATTCATTTGAAATTGAAAGACCATTGGGTAAACCCTCTTCTAAAATATTGCCAAAAATATCATATTTCCTTCTTGTTGTAAAATCATCTGCATCTCTTGCTAACACTACTTGATTTAACTTGTTATATTCAAAACGATTATCAATATCTTTTTTTGAAGAATATATTCTTGTATTATTTCCAAGAGAACCATACTCATAAAACAAAACATTTAGATCAGGTTTGATTATTTTTTCTATTAGTCCTTTATCGGTATAAGAGTATTTTGTAGTTTTTGAATTTTTTGAACCATGTGCTTCTGTTAATTCAGTAAGCCTATTCATTTCATCGTATTGCCATATAGTTGTAATAGTTTTTGATATTTCATCGGGATTTATGTAAATCGAGCTTACTTGCTTTGTTAAATTTCCATTATCATCATAAAACTTTTCTTCATAGGATATTGTTTTGCCATTTGGATCGATATTTTCTATTATTCTTTCTCTATCTAATGAATCAAAAATTCTAATAGTCTTCTGCTTAAGTGGATTAATCGTAGTTATTCTTTTTACATTTTGATCTAATTTTTCATTGTAAAAGGCATCATAAAGATATGTTGTAGCGTTTTTTAAGGAGTCTTCAACTTTTATAAGCCTATCTAATGAATCAAATGTCTTTGTTTCTTTAGACTCCCCTTCTGATATATATAAAATAATAATTTTTTTATTCTCTTTATCATCGTATTGATGTTGAACTTTTCTAAGCTCATAACCATTAATATCTTTTTGTTTTTCTTCTAATACTCTTCCAAGAAAATCTCTTTTATAAATGGTAAATAAAGAATCAGCTTTAAAAGTTTTTTCTAAAAACCCAAGTTCATCATAAAAATACTCTTCTTTTGAAAGATTAGATTGCGCCTCAGAAAAAACTTCTTCTTTTATCTTTCTTCCGGCTCCATCATAAGTATATTTTGTGATATTTCCAGCCCTATCAGTTTTTGAAATAAGATTAAAAGCATCATATTCAAAAAACTCCTCTGATAAAACATCATTTGTAGGAGATAGTATTGTTTTTGAAATAACTCTTTTCAAATAATCATATGTATACTCAATTTTTGTTTTAATTTGATCTATGTGATGTTTTAGAGTTCCATCTAAGTTATATTCAAATTCCTCTGTAGTAGCATCGGGGTATTCAATTTTTATTGGTTGATCAAAAATATTATAGGAAATATTTGTTGAATTTCCCTTTTCATCTGTTTTTTTAATTTGTCTAGAAAACGCGTCATATTCAAAACACTTTTTGGAAAAAGAAGCTATTCCAAAACAATCTTCAGTCTTTGGAGAAATCTCTTCGATAACATTTCCTAAAGAATCATAGTTGAACCTAGTGATATTTCCATAAAAATCCTTTTGAGAAATTTTATTATGCTTAGCATCATATTCATATTCTTCAATGTAGTTTTGCTTCTTATCTTTAATCGTTTTTGAAACTAATCTATTACATAGATCATATTCAAAATATATTTCCTTGTTAGTAAAAGTCTTTTCATAAATTTTATTGCTGTTTTTGTCATAGTTATAAAATGCTTTTCTTCCTAAAGGATCATTTTCAGAAATTAAATTATCATTACTGGGATCATATTCATAATTTAGAGTATATTTCAGTTCATCGTCTGATCCAAAAACATGTTTTTTTATAACTTTGCAACTTTTTGAATATTCATATTTTTCTTTTTTTAGAAACTTCTCTACTTTTTCATCTATGTCATAATAATACTCTTTAACATACTCGGCTAAACCATATGGTTCTTTTGTCTGAGGCTCTATTCTTTTAATTATCCTTCTAGTTACTCCTTCTAAATTCTCTTTTTGTCGAGAGACACCATTATCTTCAATCTCTTCTATTAAAACATTATCGTTATCATATGAATAAAAAATTCTTTTCTTTATCTCTGAATTAAAAATTGTAAATTTTGTTAAAGGTAAACTTGTTTCAAAATCTTCTCCATGAATTTTCATTGTAAGGTAGGTATATTCAGTTCCAAAAGAGTTTTGATCGATCTCAGATTTGATTTGATTATTATTGCTATATGTATAATTTTTCACATACATTTCAATCCCATTATCTATGGGCAAATTATCACTACCTAGCTCGATAGATTTATTACATTTTCCAGATATATTTCCATAAGTTATTTGACTTATTATGTTTCCTGTGTTCCCACCATAGATATTTCTTATAGCTTTTACTCGTTGCCTGTGTTCATTGATATATATTTGACCAAGAAAAAAGCCATTATCCCTCCAAATAAATTCTTCAAAATTTTTAAACTTCTGCCCACCATTAACATTTTCAAATCTTTCAATTCCTTCTAATCTAAGTTTTGTTGAAAAAAAATATTTAGTTTGATTCCCATTTGCATCTATGAGAGTTGTTTGGCCTTTTGTTTTGTTTAACTCAGGTATTTGTTCATAATAAATTCGATAAAGAGTTTTTAAATTTTGAGCTTTACCTAAATATGATTTGAGCTCCGAGACCCTTTTCCAGTCTTTTTTTTTGTTATTGTCGTAATACTCAATTTGAAAAAGCCTATTTTGAGGGTAAATACAAGTTTTTAATAAGAAAAACTTATTTTTATGATATTCAAAATGTTCATCTCCATATGGAGATGTTTTATGTCCTAAAAAACTTTTTTCCTTTTTTTCTTTGTTTTCATCTTTTATTTTTTCTTTTTTATATTCATATTTGATTGTTTTCTGAGAATTAGTCTCTACTACTAAAGTTTTATCTTTTTGATAAATTTTATTTAATGTTAACCGAGCATAGATTTTGCCACTTGGACTTTTACTTTTTATTTCTTTCAGCTCATGATCTTTTACAATATATTCAAGTTTATTCCCATTTGGAAGGATTTCCCATTCAAGTGAATAGGGATCAAAAGCGGCATCTTTTCTATAATAATGCCTTATTGTTCCGTTAGGTGATTTAACTCTTAAGTTGTGCTCTCCATGAGCTTTAGCTGTAGTATTCTTATAGTTATCCTTTGCATTCGTAATAGCTTTTTGATAAAAATTTTGATTTTCTATTAATTTTAAAGGTCTTGTTTTAGCTTTTTCATCTTCAAATTCTTGTTTTTTTTCTTTTTTTTCTTCTTTGGTGTCCCAAAATTTTTTTTTAGGTGGTTTAACTTGAGGAAACTCAAAACTCAACATTGTTCCGTTTGGATCATATACATCTGCTCTTCTATTAGCTCTAATATAATAATCTTTTTTTCTCTCATAGTCATATCCAATATATGCCATCACATGTTTATCCCCTCCCCATCCCTCATTTACGGCATCTTCAATTTCAGACCACCTACCAATAAGATCGTCTAAAGAATACGCAGAAAACATACTGGTATAAGATTTTGAAAAGTAAATTGGCTCTTTTCCCTCTGCTATTATATCAACGTCATTTATGTACAACTGACCTGTCATTAAGTTTACACAACCTTCTAACATCACGGAAGGTTCTGCTGCAACGGTTGCTTGAAAATTTGTTTCAAAATTGTTTGCAAATATATGGAAATTAACTAAGAAAAAAACAAAAAATAAACGCAGCATTTTTTTATTTCAAAAAATAATTTGCAAACATTGTTTACAAATAAAATATTTTTTGTAAAGAAGAAACAAATTCTTGTTAGAGCTAGGTAGAAAAATCACATTTCGGCTAAATTAAAATGTCACTCTTTCAAACAAAGGAAGAGCGTGGAAAATAGAGTTAAATTTAGCATTAAAAGAAACAGATTCTTTAAATGTAATGTAAAAGATAAAAAAATAAATTTCAAACTAGTAATTTTTGGAAATATCTGAGTTTTTTCATGAAAGAGCATAATCAATGGAAAATTCAGGAAAAAAACTTTTTATCATAAAAATAGTCTCAAGAGTAGGATTACATTTTCTCTCAAGGCGTTGATAACTATAAATTCTTTTAAATCCAAGTTCTTTAGCTAATTCAGCTTGAGTCATATTATTTTTAATTCTGTAATATCTAACCAGAAATGAAAAAGCAATTTCAGGATCTACGTGAACTTCAATTATAGAAGCAGTAGTTTTTTTTATTTTTTTTGGTAAAGGAGCTAAATATGAAGAATTTTCAGGCTCTTCTAAGTATAAATTAAGAGCTTCTTGCATATTTTCTAATAATTCTGCCTTAGAATTTCCTTGAGTAATACAGCCTTTAAGTTCTAGACATTCAGCCCAAAAGCTCTTTCCTTCTTTATGCATTTTAAAATGATAACGCATTATTTGATCTCCTTTAAAAACTTTAACAAAGCTTTTTCTAATCCTCTTTTTAATTCTTTATGATTAGGAATAATTACTGTTTTATTATCCTTTCTATATTTCATGTGGCTTCCTTATTCCGTCTTTTATTTTAGCATAGCCATCTTTTTCCCACTTAACGGCATCTGATCATATTTCCTTTGCTATCCATATTACCAAATTTAGTTGGTTTTGTAATGAAGAAATTTAATTGGCCATATTCATACATATAGACCGCTAATTATACCATTTCTAAAAATTAGTTATCAAAAATAATTTTAAAGTCGTCTCTACATTGAAAAAATAATAATAAAGTTTTTTAACTATTATTTTTTAGAAATGGTATAAAATTGCATTTATAAAATATCAAAATGATTGTTGCGGGGACTCATTCTATTGGATCAGTTGCCCCAGGAAGCTATCTACAACTGTGATGTTTCTGGTTCCACGGATCAAGTCATCAATAACAAGATTTTGCTCGTGTGTTTGAAGGCTTGAAATAGCTTCGCCGTTCTCAAGTATAATGTTCGTAGCAAATATCATCGATACATGAGGGGGGTTTTTTGTTAAATCAGCTGTATACGCTCTAATTGAATTTGGTTTCTTAGCTTGTTCTTTATTAATTGGTCTTTCAAAGCGTATTTGCCATTCTTTCCCATTTGTATGAGTATAATCATAAATCCCGATAGGTTTATAAGTGTCGATAGTTTGAGCAACCATCTTAAATACCTTTGAGAGAGCCTTCTATTGTTTTCTTGCCCGACTCAAACATCTTTTCCAAAGACATGAAGAAGACCCAATGAGGCCAAGGAAACCTCCAGCTAAAATAACCACTTCTGGAACTTGTAAAGACTTTGAATATATTGCTTTCAATAGATACGCAATTCCTCCTCCGTAGACAGTACTTGCAACGTGTGCCAATCGGGATCGGGAGGCAACATCATCTACCTTTTTTTCTAGCGCATTTTCAACACCTTTTTTTATTGGATAGGCGGTTAAAAAAATTCCAGTCCCTACTACTACATATTTACCGTACTCACTCCAGGGAATATTGGGAAGATAAGTTTGTGTTTGTATCATGTTTTTTCCTCTATTTTTTCTTGAATTTGTCTTAATATTGCAATATCTTTTCCATCTAGATCTTCTTTACATTGTTACTCTTCCAACACTCTAATGATCAAGAATGGATCAGCCTTCGTTGGAGAGCTAATTCTGTTGTTTGCTGCTTAAATAATAATTGTCCCTGTTGCAAGATATTTTATGTACTCTCCGTATGGAGGTGGCGGGATATAAATTTCTGTACTCTTCATTATTTTTTTTCCTCATTTATTGATTTTTTCACTTGTGACAATATTGTACATTCTCTACCAGACAAATATGATAATTCTTGTTGCTTTTCCATTACTCTAATTAGCATAAAAGGATCAATCTTTTGCTCTAATGCTAATTTAGTCACTTCACGTTTTAAACGAAAATAGTTTTCTTGTTCTTTTTGACTTTCCATATAGAATTGAAACTCTTGTTTCCTTTCTAAAGAAATAGCATCTCCTCTTCTAAAATTTTCTGCAAATGCAATGGATGTTTTTTTTACAGGACCAAATATCCGATCCTTTACAAACTCCCCTGCAGCTTGAGCTCCCCAGGCAGAGAATACACCAGCCGCAAAGCCTTCTTTTAAAGATTGATCTGTCTTCTCTGTAGAAGATGAAGCGCTCATAAATCACCGCCTTTTAAAATTTACATTCTATTATTAAAGAAAAAATATTTTCTATCAAATTAAAATTTAAAAAAGGCAATTGCGATGTGGTTTTTTTTCATAACTTTTTATAAATCTGTATGTTAGATTAACTCGACTTTGTGCAAAATTTGAATGGTCAAGCAGCGGCGAGTAGCTGATCTATAAGAATTTCTAGGGAATTATTATTTATTTTAGTACTTTATGAACCACACTTAAAGAACAAAAATGAGTAACATAAGAGGTAAACGGAAAACAAAAAACATCTGCATGACATTTGATGCACATCTATTTGAGATTTTAGAAAACTGGCGTTGGCAAAATAAATTCTCAAGAGCAAGAGCCGTAAATTATATATTAGAATCGTTCTTCTCAAACTTAAAAGAAAAGGGTAACCATAAACAACAAGGCGAGCTTAACTTAAAATGATTGATAAAGAAACAAAAGACAGAGCTAAGTTCACCCCCATATTAGAGGTGGCTGAAAGCCTAGGATTAGAAATTGGAACTGATAAAAAAGCCTATTGCTTTAATGGACATGATGAAAAAACTAAAAGTTTATCTTTTGATGTAAAAACTAACTTATATAAGTGTTTTGGATGTAATTGCAGAGGAGACAGTATAATAGCTTTAGTAATGTCAGTTATGAAATGCACGTTTAAAGAGGCTGTAGACTTCATTTTAAAGACAGGGCAGTGTCAATAAACGTTCCTGGCGCGCTTAAAGCCCTAGCCCCCCTTAAAAGGACTTGGCAATCAGCAAACTGATACCATTTCTAAAAAACAATAGTTAAAAAACTTTATTTTTATTTTTTCAATGTAGAGACGACTTTAAAATTATTTTTGATAACTAATTTTTAGAAATGGTATTACAAAAGACTTATGCAACACTATAAAAACCTTATCTGGAATCTTTAAATTTACAGTCTTCTATCTTTGGTATTAATTTGAAAACAGATCAATACATATATTAAGCTACAAAGAATTTCTCTCATCATGAATGATCATGTACAATTCTTTTCCTGTCTGAGATTTTGCTCCAACGTCTCTAAGCCACTCAGACATCTTAAAATTAAATCTTTTCCGAGAAGACTTATTCATAAAAAGATCTAAAGGAATTCTAAAAGAAAAGCCTTTATCGAAATACCTCTTAGAGTTAACGATATCGATTTTATCTGTAAAAGTTATCCAAGTAGATAACTCAAATCCACTTTTAAAATATTTTAAAATCTCTAATTTAATACCTTTATCTTTTGCTAAAAACTGACCTATAGATGTTTTAAAAGTTAAGTCAAGCGGTTTTACATCAAAATATAAATTCAAAAAATATTGCAAGCCTATAAATTTTTCAAATTCCTCTTTATCATTATTAAATTTTCTTATTTTTTTTTGAAAATTTAACCCACTATATTTTCTTTTATAGACATTTGCAGCCTCTATTGAAAAAGCAAAACTTGAATTTATTGGATAATATAAAGTCTCTAAAGCAAGTCCTGCATAAGCTATTTCAAAATAACCGAGAGCTACTTTTGCAAAAAAAGCTTTTTTCAAATTGAAGTTTTTTTGAATAAAAGCAGTATCAACATGAAATGAATTAGTTTCAAAATATTTTACAAAATCAGATCTAACATTGATAATTTGAGATGGGTTGTAAATATCCTTGCTTCCAACCTGAGCGCTTGCTTGTTTCGCTATGTAACTTAGCTGCAAATTATAATAAAGCTCATCGAATAGATAACCATCTAGGTTTGCTAAAAATCCTGCGTCATATTTGAATTTCCCTTTGCAAGCTCCGAAAAAAGCATTCACTTTTGGACGAACAGATAAAGAGTAGGGGCTTTTTTTTCTGAGATATAAAACTTTTGAAAAACTTTCATCTTCTTTTAATGAATAATCCTTTATTTGAGTTAAAGCATCGAGTTCAAATCTCCCCATTTTTTTTTCTTTAAAAGAATTTAAATACTCTTTTTTAAATGAGTATTCATGAAGATTTATACCTTCTGATTCCACCCTTGCAACTAAGCTATAATAATCATCTAATGGGAAAAAACTTAAAACATTTTGTATTCTTAATTTTAAGATTTTCTCATTTCTATATCGTTGATTAATAATTTTTAGAGCTAGGCATTTATTATCATTAGAATCAACAAATACAGAAGCCTTCATGAGATCTAATCCCTCATCTTTAAAAGCTAAGGCTAGATTTTTTGAAAAATCTTTTTCTTCTTTTAGATTTGAGAAATCAAGATTTCTAAAATCTGAAAAAACAGGAGGGTCTAGATATTTTGGAAAAAGCCCGTTAGATTTTCCAATATTGTAAGATGCGGTTAAAGAACCTGCTATTTCTTTACCTCTAAGAGAATTTACGGAGAATTGAAAAACATCTAAAAAGGAAAAATTAAGTCCTACATTTATCGGAAAATTTTGCTCTCTACCTTTTGGATGTTCTCTATCATGATTTTTATAATCGTTTGCATCTAGTTCTGCTAAAAAGCTCAGGTTTTTTAAATACTTTGATTTTTTTAAAAATGGGAAATATGAAAGGCCCGCAAAAAAACCTTTAATCCTTCCTCCACCATAACCGATAGTCGCCTCAAAATTTTGATCAAAAAACTCTTTTGTTACAACTACGTATTTTGAATAAAACCTCTTTGATCCATAAAAATCATTTAACCCAATAGCAATTTCAGGTAAAAACTCAAATCCATCTTTTTTTTTAAGTAGAGCAAATTTTATATTTGCAGCTCTATCTGCATCATCACCGAATCCCATTTTCCCAAAAGTTGGCTCTAATACATTTTTAAAAATCCAAAAATTACCAGAGAGTTCTACTCGATCGAAATACTGAAAATTTGCACTGAGGATCTGATAAGGAGAGCTATTAGAATAACAAAATGCAAAAGTGCCTGGATCATTTGTTTTTGCAGATGGCATAGCAAAATAACCTCCTAGACACATCTGATTATAAGTAAAAGGCAGACTCTTATTTATTTTACTTTCAACTTTCTTTACTTTGTCTAAATGTTCAAAATATGAATCAACATTGCAAAACGCCCCGTTTACAAAGCACGCATAAACTAATATAAATATTAATAAAAAAAATACTTTCATTTGTTTAATTTAGATAAATAGTTAAAAACTATAACAAAAAATAAAATATTATGCAAATTTATTTTAACATAACCTAAAAATATCTTTAATATTTCTTAATTATATCTTAAATCTTTTGTTTGAAAATTATATAAAATTGTCATATACTGATAATTTACGGATTAATTTAACTAGTTAAGGATACAAATGACATATTTAAAACAATTTATAGAAAAAATTAAGTCAAATGATTATCAAGGCTTTTTAAAAATCTTCGAAGAGTATTGTTTTAGCGATGAAGTAAATTATGAAGAATTGAAAAGTTTGCTTCTAGAGGCAGAAAAATCCGATCTAGCTGAGAATTTTGGTCAGCATGTTAACAGGGCCATTTTCCTTTGGGAAAAGCTAGAAGATGAAGATGAAAAAAATGAGATATTAAGATTGATCTGTGATTTGCAAAATAAAAATGATGCGGAGCTAGCATCTATAGTTTACGATCATTTAAAAATGAAATATTCAAAAGACCCTCTATTTAATGAAAAAATAAGACTCATCGGTCTTCGTTCTAGAGAAAACTATCAAGGAGCCATTAGTAAATTTGAGCTTTTAACTCATATGAAAAAGGGCAAGTTTGTTTTTCATAAAGCTGGGTGGGGTACTGGAGAGATTTTAGATCTGTCTCTTTTAAGAGAAGAGATGAATTTAGAATTTGAATATGTAGTAGGTCATAAAAGCTTATCTTTTGAAAATGCTTTAAAAACTCTAGTTCCTCTAAAAGACGATCATTTTTTATCTAGAAGATTTGGAAACCCTGATCTACTAGAAAAACAAGCAAAAGAAAATCCGATAGAGATAGTCAAACTTTTAATAAAAGATTTAGGGCCACAAAATGCTGCTGATATAAAAGAGGCTATTTGTGATTTAGTAATTCCTTCTAAAGAGTGGAATAGATGGTGGCAAAATACTAGATCAAAAATTAAAAAAGACAAAAAACTAGAGTCCCCTAAAAAGTTAAGTGAGCCATTTTCATTAAGAGAAAAGGAGATAAACCACGAAGAGGTTTTATATAGGAATTTAGAAGCGAAGCCAAAACCCAAAGAAATCATTCAAATGATTCACGCTTTTTTAAGAGATTTCCCTCAAATGTCAAAGAATGAAGATTTTAAAAATTCATTAACTATCAAACTTGCCGATGTTTTGGGTCATGAAGATTTAACTAAATCTGAAAAAATACAAATTCATTTCTTTTTAGATACTTTAAAAGTGGACAAAGAGCTAATAAAAATCGATGAAATTATTAAAGAAACTTCCTGCCCTATGGATATTTTAAAAGATATCGATATTGTTAGTTTTAAAAAACGTTTTTTAATCTCTATTAGAAAATACAAAAGTGATTGGGAAGCTATATTTTTAGATCTTTTTTTCTCATTAGAACAAAATGTTTTAAGAGACTACATCTTGCAAGAGCTAATGAAAGCAAAAACCGATAAGTTAACAGATAAAATAAAAGAGCTCTCGGAGCACCCTCTATTGTATCCTGCAGCGTTTGTGTGGTATTTTCAAAAAGCTTTTTTTGCAAAAGAGGGAGACTATCCTCTTTCAAATAAGGATGGAAAAACCAAATATTTTGAAAGCTTTTTAATTCTCTTAGATTATTTAGAGAATAAACCAGAGTACAAAGATCTTGCTAAAAAAATGCTCTCACTAATTACAGCAAAACGCTATGAAATGATTCAAAGCGTCATGAATATTGCGACTTTAAATCAGGCAAAAGAGTTTTTACTTTTAGCGACAAAATGTCGAATTTTGGATGATCATGATATTAAAATTATTCACTCACTTGCAAAAGTTGTTTTCCCAGATCTATCAGATTACAAAAATGAGATTGTTGAAGAAACTGTTATTTGGGCAACTGAGCAAGGCTTATTAGATCTAAAAAAGAAAATCACTCACATATCAACCATTGAAATGCTAGATAACGCAAAAGAGATTGAAGAAGCAAGAGCACTCGGTGATTTAAGGGAAAACGCTGAATATAAAGCAGCTTTGGAGAAAAGAGCGAGACTTCAAACTGATTTAAAAACCTTTGCTGACCTCTTAAATAACATCAGAATATTAACAAAAGATATTATTGAAACTGACAAAGTAAGCATAGGAACGATAATAAGTTCATCTGATGATAAGGGTAAAAAAAATACTTTTACAATATTAGGACCTGTTGAGGCTGATATTGATAAAAACATTTTATCTTTTCAATCTAAACTAGCAAAAGAACTTATTGGAAAAACCATTGGCGAAAAATTCGAATATGAATCAAAAACTTATACAATAACAGATATAAGAAGCGTCCTTGAATAAAGAGTCCGTTTCCAAAATATCTTATTTTCTGTATATTTTATTTAAGTGCACAAAAATTTAGGCAAAAAAATGGAAAATGAAAATTTAGATCAAAACAATATTAAAAGTTTTCAACTAGTGATTGCTAGTAAAAACATCCACAAAATAAGAGAAATCAAAACGATTTTAAATGAAATTACTCCAAACATTGATCTCTTAAGTTTAATAGATTTTCCAAAATACATTCCTCCAGAAGAGACCGGAGAGTCTTTTGCAGATAATGCCAATGCTAAAGCAATCCATGCAGCTAAAGCATTAAACAGGTGGGTAATTTCAGATGACTCTGGCTTAGTAATTCCGGCTCTCAACGGCGAGCCTGGCGTTTTTTCTGCTAGATATGCTGGAGAAAAAGCTACAGATAGTGAAAACAGAAAAAAACTCCTCTCAAAATTAGTTGATCTCTCAGATAAAGATCTTTATGCATATTTTGAATGTTGTATGGCAGTTGCATCTCCCGAGAGATTAAAAAAATCTGTGTGTGCAAAATGCGAGGGTAGAATTGAGACTCAAGAAAGAGGAGGAGGGGGGTTTGGATACGACCCTTTATTTGTAAAACACGATTATAATCAAACATTCGCTCAACTGAAAGAAGCTGTTAAAAACAAAATATCACATAGAAGAAAAGCATTAGATAAGATAGCTATTACTATTGAAAGTATCCAAGTAACCAAATAGTGTTATATCTCATAGATGGTTACAATCTTTTATTTAAGTTTTTTCACAGTGAAAAAAACATACAAACTCAAAGAAATTTAGTTATCCAAATGCTTCAGGAAAAAGCATCTTATTTAAACTTAAATTTTCATCTAATATTCGATGCTCATCATCAAGAAGAGATCGTAGCTCATAAAAGCGAAGCGGGTCGTTTAAAAATTATATTTACTCCAAAAGGACAAACCGCTGATGACTATATTTTAGAAAGAGTCTTTTTATCAAAAACACCTTCTCAAATAACTGTAATAACCTCTGATAATTCTTTAGCTTTTCAAGCAAAAAACATGCTTGCTCAAACCAAATCTATCGATGATTTTATAGATTTTTTAAATGAAAAAGAGACAAATACTTTAAAACAGAAAGAGAAGAATAAAGAAGAATTTATAGATACTAAGCACAATATTCAAAGACTTCTAAAAATTTTTGAAGAAAAACTTGAAAGTGATGAAGACTTTGATTAATGGTTTTCTTCGAAATCACTAAAATAATTCTAAAACTAGTTAGCGATATCCCAAGTACATTTTATTTAAATAAAAAGGAAAAAAAATTTTATATACTTTAAAACACAAAAAAACCTTGCAATTATTATTCCAATAATTTAACATTTTATTCATTCAATTTAATTAACTTATTATAAGAGGAAAAACAAAGATGTCTTTTCAAACAACAGTTCCAGAGGGAATGTCATATGTAAATGCTATCTATGCATTGTGGAAACATGCATCTAGAAATGCACCAGATGAAAATCTTGTTTTAAATACAAGCGAAAAAGTTCATGAATACTTTCAGCAAAATCTTCCTTGTGGTTGTAGCTATCCATATGTTGATTATTTTTCAAATTATCTGATAAAAGTAGATTTTAATAAATCTCCACGTATAGATGTTTTGGATTATGATGAAGCTTATGGCGCTTATGCTGCAGAGAGAGCTTTAGATAACTATGCTAAGGTAGAGCCTGGTAATCGATTTGATAAAGATGATAAATATCGTTAGTATCGAATTTCGAAACAATCAAATGAAAGCTCATTTTTTGTGAAATTCTCTTCTATACTATCAATTGATCCATGACCTGGTTTTTTTTCTATTGCCTTTATAAATTTCTCTAAAATTTCTTTCTCCCCTATCGCTAAAACTTCAACAGAACCATCTTTTAAATTTTTCACATATCCAGTGAGTTTTAATTCTTCTGCGAATTCTTTCACATGCTGTCTAAAAAAAACACCTTGAACATTTCCTATAAAAACTACGTGTAGCTGAACTATCTCTTTCATTTATCTTCCCAGTTAAAACTATCAATTAATTCTATTGATTCATCAATGGAAGTTGCTCCATTTATACCAATTCTTAAAGATTTAATATCTCTACTGCCCCTTAAAAACCATCCGCTAATTCTTCTCAAATCAAAAACAGCTTTTTCTTTTTTCTCTTCTATTAGATATGAAATATATTTTAAAAGAACTTCTTTTCTTGAAACATTTGCCCTCTCTTTTTTAGTAAAATGACTCTCAATATCAGAGCTAAGCCATGGAGTTGAGAGCATTCCTCTTGCTATCATAACACCATCAACACTCGTTGATTCAAACATACTCTTTACATCTTCTGGAGTATATAAATCTCCATTTCCGATAACTAGGATATCATTTTTAGCTACCTGTTTACATTCTTTAATGTAGTCCCAATTAGCTTTGCCGGAATATCCTTGCTTTCTTGTTCTACCATGAATAGTAATCATTTTTGCGCCAGCATCGATAGCTATTTTTACAATTTCACTTGCAACGATAGAATTATCATCCCAGCCTAGTCTAATTTTTATGCTAACTGGAATATTCACTGCTTTTACTATTTTTTCTAAAATTTCAAAAATGAGTTTTGGATTTTTTAGCATTGCAGAGCCAGAACCATCTTTTGTAACTTTTTGAACAGGGCAACCGCAATTAAAATCGATTATATCAAAACCCAAATCTTCTAATTTTTTTGCAGCATCTGTGGCAACACTTGAATTGGATCCCAAAAGCTGAGCGCCAATTGGCATCATATTTTTAGTATATTTTAATAATTTTGTAGATTTTTCTCTGACTAAGGCTTCCATTTTAATCATTTCACAAAACATTAGACCTGTATGAAAATTTCTGATTAATCTTCGATAAGCAAAATCTGTATATTCAGCAAGAGGAGCATAAATGATATTATGAGGAAGTTTTAAAGAGCCAATAAAGAAATCTTTTTTGAAACTCATTTTAAAAAATTAAGAACAATTTTTTCTAAAAACTGCAAAATCAAAAAACCAATTAAAGGAGATACATCAATCTTTCCTCCGATAGGGGGAACAATTCTTCTAAAAATATTTAAATATGGATCCGTATAATAAGCGATAAATCTCATGAAATTATGTTCTCTTAGCTGAGGAATCCAAGAGCCTGCAACTCTAAGAATTAAAAAAATTGTATAACAAGAGAAAAGAAGTCTAATACTTTGAGCAATCATAATAACATTTTTTTTTACTTTGGTTCAATTTTACCCATAAAACATATTAATGTCATGAAAAAACAGACCTTTTAAAATTTCATTTGGACTTTCCTATTAATAGCTATAAGAGTTAAAATTGAAAGCTTTTAAATGTTAGGATTTTTTTAATGAAAGCTATTGGGATAGATCTAGATTCAGATGTAATACACCTATCTATCATGAGTAAAAACAAAGATTTAATCAGCATTAAATCTTTAGATATAAGCGACATACCAAATAGCGATGTAAAAAAGCTTTACATATCTAATAAAGATAATTTTTTAATTACTTCAGCATTAGATGGATCTGATGTATTGATAAAGAGCGCTGATTTTAATGTAAAAAATTCTTTTTTTATAAAAAAGGCTATAAAGTTTCATGAAGATTCTATTTCAACACTAGATACTGATAAAATTGTCATATCAACTATTAATCTTAAAAACGAATCAAAGTTAAAATTTTTTATTACAACAAAAGAGCTGTTAAGCAAACATTTATCTAGGTTAAAGCACATAAATATCGATCCAGATAGAGTCACTTCAGCATCTCAGGCATTAATTAGATTTATAAATTTTTATTTTAAAGATATAAACAGCTCTTTTTTGGTTCATGTAGCAAAGAGTAAAACTACCTGTATTTTGATGAAAGACAACCAACCTATAAAAACTTATAGCATAAAAATTGGAACGAATAAATTAATGAACTCACACGAAGAAGAGAAAGGATCAAAAAACTCAAAAATCGATATTTTAAAGCTAAGTAGCAAAAGTAAATTAAAAATTCAATTAACCCATCTAAAAAAAGAGATAGAAAAATCTTTTATCTATTTTTGTAAGTCTGTAGAAGAAAAACATCCAATGATCATAACAGGTGATATAACCTCTTTTTCAAATATTTCAGAGTTTCTACAAAACGATAAGGTTACCAAAATTATAAAAAGCCCTTTCCTAGAAAAAAAAGTAGAATATAAAAAGTTTGCAATATGTATTGGTCTTTCTTTAGATTCTTTGAAAAGGGATTCTTTATCTCTGCAATTTCGAGAGCGAGAATTTACAGCTAGCAAAAAAATTGAAAATATTGGTAAAAAAACTCTTTTTTTAACTCTATTTATTTTAGCTTTTTGCTTTTTGATAAATTTTGGATCAAACCACTTATTAAAAGAAAAAGAGAGTTTTTTACAGCAAAGACTTAACTTTATTAGAAATTCAGAAAACAGTTATTTAGGAGTTCAAAAAAAAGAGATTTCTAAAAATTTTTATGATGATTTAAATGCGTTTGAAAAGAAACTTGAAATTGAGAACAAAAACTTTCCATATATTTTAAGTGCACCAAGCGTTAGTGAAACACTAAATTGGCTAAATAACCATGAATATTTAAAAGATGCAGAGATTACATCTTTTAATTATGTTTTAGAAAAATTTCCAACAGCTTTTACAAAAAACGATCCTTACTTAGCGAAAATAGATATAGAAATCAAAACAAAAAAACCATCTCTAGCTAGAAGCTTTTATGATTCTTTATCGAAAGGTCAAGGGCTAGTTAACCTGAGTCATAAGATCTCATGGAAAACTAAAGATGATAGTTACAGGGCTACTTTTTATTTAAAAAACACAAAAAAATGAAGCAAATAAATGTTAAGCGATATTTATAGAAAAATTGGAAAAGTCTGCATCTACAAAAACAAATTAATTTTTGTACTTTTAACTTTCTCAATTTTAATAGTTTTTGTTTTAACTTTTTCATTTTATAAATTTTCTAAGCTAAATAACTCAGAAAAAAAATTACGTTATTTAAAAGAAAAATCTGTTAACACAATAGCTAGAAGAAAAGAGATAAAAGATTTTATAGAAAAGAGAACTTCATTTGATAAATGTTTTGTTGAAAACAAGCTAGAGAGTTTGACATTTTTAGATAGTGAAAAGTCAATTTTAACAAGCCTCTTGCTCCACCCGGCATTCTCAAACAGCTCTCAAATCAAAAAAAGAATAACTTTTATAAATAGCGATAAAAACAGACTTAAATTTTTAGAAGAAAACATAAAAAATGCTGCCTTTATTAAGGAATCAGAATTATCGCAGCTAAAGAATTTAGAGATAGATGATGTTGATCTTCAAAAGCTTTTATCCATAATTGAAGATGTTCAAATTGATAAATACATTCCAGAGGCTCTTTTGCCTCAACTTTTAATCAAAAGCTTTACCTTAAACAAACAAAGAGAAAATATATTCTCTTTAAACATGAAAATTTTTAAACGTGAATTTTATAAGAAAAAAAATGAATAAAAAAAATATATTACTAGCAATTTTTATATCTACAATCTTAATTTCTTGCTCCCCTAGATATCAAGAAAATGAAATAAGTTGTATTCAAATAGTTGATAGAAATGGTATTAGCGAGACCATCTCATCTGTTGAGAGTTTAGAAAAATATCAAAATACTAATTTTGAAGAGAGTCAGCCTTATCAAAAAGTTTTAAGAATTTATAATAAAGATGATAGTAATAACACTACATCTATTCTAACTTCTTATCATGAAAATGGTCAAATCTGGAAATATTTAGATATAAAAAATGCAAGAGCTTTCGGTAAATACAGAGAATACCATCTAAATGGAGCTCTTAAAATAGAAGCAACTGTTATTTCTGGAGCAGCTGATTTTAATAATCAAGAGAGCTGGCTTTTTGATAACGCAAGTTTAGTTTATAATGAAAAAGGAACTTTAATTTCCAAGTTTTATTATGAAAAAGGTGCGCTTCAAAACGATGCTATTTATTATTTCTCAAACGGCCAAATAAAAAAGATTATTCCCTATGTAGATAATGAGATTACAGGAGAGGTTCAAGAGCACACAAAATCTGGAGAGATTTTATTAAAAACCACATATAAAAATGGAATTAAACATGGATCTAACATCGGGTTTTTCTCAAAAGAGAACATAGCTTTTATAGAAGAGTATGAAAACAATCTACTGCTAAACGGACAATACTTTAAAAAATCTAGAGTAAAAATAGCTTCGATTAAAAATGGTGATGGGGAGAAAGCTATTTTTAAAAACCAATGCATAAAAAAACTCATCGAATATAAAAACGGAAAACCAGAGGGCATGGTTCAAGTTTTTTCATTAGACGGACATCTTCAAAACGAGTATTTTCAAAAAGATGATATTAAAGAAGGGATTGAGACAGAATATTATAAAAGAAATGAAATCCCTAAAAACTACAAAAATAATAAATCAATTCCCAAACTAGAAATTACCTGGAGCTCAAACAACATTCATGGAACTGTAAAAACATGGTATAAAAACTTAAAGTTAGAATCTCAAAAGGAATATGTACATAATAAAAAAAATGGACCGCATTTTGCTTGGTACGAAAATGGCTCTGTTATGTTTATAGAAGAATATGAAAATGAGACTTTAACAAAAGGATCTTATTATCAAATAAATCAAAAAGAGCCTACATCTACAATATTAAATGGAAACGGCACTGCCACTTTATTTGATAAAGAGGGAAGATTTATAAAAAAGATTACATATACTCAGGGAAAACCAATTCAATGATGTTAAAAAAAAATAACATTAGAAAAGAATTCATAAAACTTAGAAATGAACTCTCTCCTATTAGAAGATCTCTTGCATCTAAAAAAAGCTTAAAAATTTTAAAGTTAAATTTTGCTAAAATTTTATCTTTTGCACCAAAATCAAAAGAGATAAATCTTTGGTCATTAAATAAAAAACTAGCTGAAGAAAACAGACTATACCTTCCCAAAGTAAATGCCTTAAATTTAGATATTTTTGAAGTAACTAACCCAGATGAAGAGCTTATAAAAGGTAATTTTAACATCTTAGAGCCAGATCCAACAAAATGCAAAAAAATTGATCCGAGTGAAATTTCATGTATTTTAGTTCCTGCGATTGTATTTGATAAAAATAATAATAGATTAGGTTTTGGAAGAGGATACTATGACAGGTTTTTACAAAATCTAAATTGCATTAAAATAGGTGTAGGTTTTTTAGAGCAGCTTTCTCATTCAAAACTCCCATTAGAGATTCATGATATTAAGCTAGATCATCTTTTTTTATTTTGATATCTGTGATAGTTCTAATTTTAACTAGAGCTATCTCTATGGTCTAATTATTTCCTTTATATTATTGTCAGGTATTAAAGTGCCGGCGCTTGTTTGCGCAATCCCCTGATCGGTAGGCCATATACTGAATGATAGGCTACCTGATCTATTAGTTGCTATCTCAGAGAAACCCCCAGATATAGAAGTTATTGTTTGTGCAGGCGAAAAAGTATTTCCAAAATCAAATGATGTTCTAGAAAAAATAAAACCGATTCCACCGGAACTTCCATACCAAAGAATCTGCACTATATTTCCAATATCATTTACAGCTATCCTAGGCTGATCATTTACTGGAAGTATTATTGATAAAGTTTTAATAGAAGAAAAGTTAGCTCCAAAATCTAATGAAGATCTTACATATATTTCAGTAGTTCCAGAGTTTACCCAAACAACATGTACATATTTTCCATCAGCGCTAATATCTAAACTAGGACGTGTTACAGAAAGGACAGATATTATTTTTGTAGTTGTCCAACTATTTCCAAAGTCCGATGATCTACTTATGTTTATATTTAATCCTGAATCGTCCCATACAATATATCCATGCTGTCCAGTATTATCTATCCTTAAATCAAATCCAGCAGAAGATTTTAATGATCCAGGAATCGTCCTTACTGTTGGAGCTGACCAGGTAACGCCAAAATCTGATGAAACATTAATTTGCATCTTATTCAAAGAAACGTTTGACCATCCGATGTAAACATATTGTCCAGTTGAATTCGTATCTATTTTTACTTCTTCGATAGAATCTCCCCCGGTAAAAGAAACATTTTGTGCAAATGAAAAAGTCTTTCCAAAATCTGAAGAAGAAATAGAACTTACATTACCACTGAGATCCTGCCATGTGGTATGAACAAACTGACCTGTACTATCTGTGACAATCAAAGGGTTAATAAAAATACCTGACTCTAGAGTTTTAATTGAGGCTATCGGAAAGGTTGCTCCAAAATCTGATGAAGATGCTACTTGAATTGTATTATCTGAAAGATTACGCCATATTATATAAACATGTTGACCAGAGCTATCTGTTGTTATTTGCGGCTCTGTTGTAAATTTACCACCAGGAGAAACATCCTTTACAACTCCATATGTTTGTCCAGAATCAGATGAACTTCTAGATTGTATTATATTACTTCTTTCCCAAACTGTATGAACATATTGCCCTGAGCTAGAAGTTACTATATGAACATTGGTAGCATCGCTCCCCGATACAGATAAATCTATAGCATTATCCCATAAAATTTCTTGAGCAAAAAATATTGTTGGGAACATAAAAATAATAAAAAGAAGTTTTTTAACATTTTTTATTTTAATTAATTTTTGAAATTGAAAAAACATGAGTATTTTCCTTTTTAGTTTGAGATAATTATTGAATTAGAAAACGTCTCTCCAAAATCTGATGAATAAACCATTTGAATTACATCTTTTGTTCCATCATTTCTTACCCATATTACATAAATATTTAATCCATAAATATCTGTTGTAATATATGGATTTTTAGCTGTCTGTCCAGAAAGTGACAAATTTATTGCAGAAGAAAACGTTTTTCCAAAATCTATGGATCTTGAAAATTGAATAATATCGTTTAGCCCATCTGATCTTGCCCAAGTAGTATAAATATATTTTCCATATTCATCTGAAGTTAGCTCAGGATTTTTGGCTGTTTGTCCAGAAGTTGATAAATCCACTACGGAAGAGAATGTGGTTCCTGAATCATAAGAATATATGAGTTGTATAATATCATTAACACCATTATTTCTTGCCCATATTGCATATATAAATTGCCCACCATTAGGAGCTATAAACTGAGGATGTTTAGCTGTTTGCCTATCATTAGATAATGCAATAGAATTTAACCATGTGGAAGATCTATCTCTTGAGCCTTTAAAATGAATTACATCATAGCTTCCATCTGTCTGAGTCCAAATTGCATAGATGCTATTGTATATAGAAATCACTTTAGGATCTTTTGAATTTCTATTTGCATGCGATAAATCAACTTCATCATTCCAAGTATCTCCCCAATCTTTAGAAAATCTAAATTGAATAATATCATTCACTCCATTTGATCTTTTCCAAATAGTTGATAAATTAAAATGAAGTTGATCTATTGATATTTGAGGATTTGAAGCGCCTTGTCCTACTAATGAAAGATCTTTTATTGTAGACCATGTTATACCTCCATCTACAGATTTTATAAACTGGATAATATCATTTGTTGCGCTTGGTCTTGCCCAATCATTTGCTGAGTTTGATCTTGCCCAAAGTGCGTAGATTTTATTATTAAAAATACCTGTCGTAATATGCGAAGTAAAAGCATTTTGTCCAAGATCTGATAAATTATTTGGCGTAATCCAATTTATACCAAAATCTTTTGAAGAAGAAAATTGAATAATATCATTGAAGCCATCAAATCTCTTCCAAATAGCATATAAATTACTTATTTTATTATCATTTGAAAATCTAGGTTCTGCTGCATTCTCTCCACTAACGGATAAATTTATGGGAGTTGACCAAGTTTGACCAAAATCAGAAGAGTAAGACGATTGGATAATATCGTTTGTCCCATCGTTTTTAGTCCATATAGCTGAAATATTCCCATTGTTATAAGCAATAATTTTTGGATTTTTTGCATTTTCAACTAAACAACAAAGTTTATTTATTGATAAAAAACTAAAAAATATAAAAATTAAAAAAAACCGTAATTTTCTTAAAAGTTTCATAATAACTCCATTGAAAAATAAAATTATAAAAATATTAATAAAAATTTTACAAAAATTAAAGAAAATAATTTATTTTTCTTACAAATAATAGACAATTTCACAAGTTTTTCTTACAATGAAGAAAATAAATGTACTATGAAAAAAAATTCATTTTTATTATTTTTTTTAGGTTTAACTATTTTTTCTTTTTCAGAAGAAAAAACAATTGATAGACAAACTAGTAATTATCAAAAACGATTCAGCAGTATTTGGCCTTTAACTTATTCAAAAAACATCTATCCAAAAAAGTATTTTACTGAATTTAACTATCTTCTTATGAACTTTTTTGAAGATGGCACAGAATATGCTGAAAAAGTGACTGGAGATTCAATAGGTTTTAAAAATGAACAAAAATTCAATCCAGGACTAAGAATAATTTTTGGATTTACTCTTACTAAAACACCAATAGCTGAGAGATATTTGGATTTAACATGGACTTATATAAAAATGAAAAGATCCTCTCATATAGATGGTGAAAATACAATAAATACTCTATTTCTACCTCCCTACTTTTTAAATTCTTCTAAAGCATCTGGAAGTTTATCTGGAAACTTTCATACTTTAGATTTAAATATATCAAAACCATATCATGTTAGTAAATATTACATATCTAAACCATCAATTGGAATTAGAGGAGCGCTAATAAATCAAAAATATAAAATTGCATATGAAATAGTGAATATGACAGCTACTCTAAGAGCTAAAAACGATTATTTAGGAATTGGTCTAAAAGCAGGATACGCAGCTGATTTTATTATAACTTCTAACTTCTCTTTTTATGCTAAAACAAATTTTGCTTTGCTTTATGGAAGAGTAGATTTATCTCAAATATCTCCTGGCGAAATAAGCCCTTTAACTAGATATACCATTGAAGAGAAAACATATCAAATTCAACCGAATTCAGAAATTGCTTTTGGGTTAAGTTTTGATAGATCATCTAAAAATACCATAAATAAATTATCGATTAAAGTTGGATATGAATTTTTACATTTTTGGGATCAGATTCAGTTAAAAAGATTTATGGATCTAGATCCAACTGCTGTTAAAACAGTTTCTCGAAATAATTTAAAATTTAATGGATTAATATTTGGTTTAGCTTTAGATTTTTAATTCACTTTAATTTTAATTAAATATTAGTAAATTCTGATTTTGAAAATATTAATAAAAAAATAATTTATTTTTCTTACAAATAATAGACAATTTTACATTTTTTTTTTACACTAAACAATTATAGGTACTATGAAAAGTTTTTTATTTTTATTATTTTTTTTAAGCTTAAATATTTTTTGTTTCTCAGAAGAAAAACAATCGTGTAGACAAACATGTAATTATAAAAACCGATCCAGCAGTATTTGGCCATTAACTTATTCAAAACCGATCTATCCAAAAAAACATTTTACTGAATTAACCTATCTTCTTATGAACTTTTTCGAAGATGGTATAGAGTATGCCGAAATAGTTAATGATGGTTCGAAAAAATTTAGAAATGAACAAAAATTCAATCCAGGACTTAGAATAACTTTTGGATTTTCTCTATCAAAAACATCAATAACTGAAAAATATTTGGATTTAACATGGACTTATATAAAAATGAAAAGAGCCTCCGATACAAATGTTAGAGGCACGATATACAATTTATTTCTACCTCCCAATTTTTTAAATGGCATTAGAGCATCTGCTAGTTTATCTGGTGATTTTAATACTTTAGATTTAAATATATCAAAACCGTACCTAGTTAGTAAATATTACATATCTAAACCTTCGATAGGTGTTAGAGGAGCAATAATAAATCAAAAATATAAAATAGCATATGATATAGCAAATACAATAACTACCGTAAGAGCTAAAAATGATTACTTAGGAGTTGGTGTAAAAGCAGGATATGCAGCTGATTTTATTATAACATCCCATTACTCTTTTTATGCAAAAACTAATTTTGCGCTGCTTTATGGAAGAGTAGATTTATCTCAAAAATCTCCTGGTGAAGTATCCGCTTTTACTAGATATACTATCAAAGAAAAAACATACCAAGTTCAACCAAATACCGATATCGCTTTTGGGTTAAGTTTTGATAGATCATTTAAAAATACCGTAAATAAATTATCGATTAAAGTTGGATATGAATTTTTACACTTTTGGGATCAGATTCAGTTAAAAAGATTTATGGATGAAGATCCAACAGCTGTTAAAACAGTCTCTAGAAATAATTTAAAATTCAATGGGTTGACATTTAGCTTATCATTAGATATCTAATTTATTCCCTAAATACCCGTATTATCGGAGTAGTTAATAATAATTGATCTAAAGCTCTTATTGAATGAATAATTACAGAAAAACTAGGATCTGCTATATCAAATGCTGCATAAACATATCTTCCACTACTATCCGTTGTTATAGAAGCATCTATAAAAGACTCTGAACTACCTGTTAATGTTTCAGGAGCAGAAAAAGTTTGACCAAAATCAGATGAAGAGCTTGCATCCTTTGCAGAACCTGTACTACTCCAAATAACATAAACATTTTTACCAGTTTTATCAGTTGTAATCGCAGGGTTATTATTTGAGCTACCTGATGAAACGGTTATAGGAGAAGAAAAGGTAGCTCCAAAATCTGTAGATCTTGATAATAGAATCCTTCCACCGGTGTCTACCCGATAAACTAGATAAACATATTGTCCAGTATCATCGATTGCTATTTCTGGCTTAGTAGCTTTCCCAATACTCGACACAATATTTACAGTGCTAGAAAAAGTGGCTCCAAAATCTGTAGATCTTGCAAACTGTATATTTGTATTTGATCCATCTATTATTTTCTCCCATACTGCATAAACGTACTTTCCAGAAGTACTTGTCATAATTCTTTGGTTAGTTGCATTTTGATCATCAGCAGAAAGAGTAATAACAGAGCCAACTGGAGTCCAGCTAGCTCCAAAATCTACAGATCTAGATGTTTGAATTCTTGTTTTAGCAGCACCTCCATCAACTCTTTTCCATATGGCAAATACATATTGACCAGAACCATTTGTTGTGATTTCTGAACCAGAAGCATCCTCTCCAGCGGCTGATAAAGCGATTGCAGATCCAGGCAGAGTCCAATTAGCTCCAAAATCAGTTGATCTAGATGTTGTAATTATATTATCTGCACCAACTACTTGTTGCCAAATTGCATAAACAAACTGCCCTGAACTATCTGTTGCTACATGCGATTGGACCCCTGCTGAAGACGTATCAGATAAAACTTTAACAGAACCTATTGGAGTCCAGCTAACACCAAAATCTATAGATCTAGAAAGTTCAATCTGAAGAACTCCTGCTGCGTTTCTTGGCCAGATACCATAGATATATTGTCCACTTTTTGACATGGTTATATCTTCTGCGTTTGTGAAAGAGCCTGCAGCTGCTGATAGATTGAAAGGAGATGTCCAATTAACTCCAAAATCATTTGAAATTGCTGCCTGGACAGCTGTATTACCCCCTCGCCAAATAATAGCAACATTGGCACCTGTTGCATCGGTAACTATAACTTGGTCAGTAGAATCCAGCGCCGACGGACTTCTCTGCTCAGGGGGCAATTGCCAAACAACTTCAGAAAAGGCATTTATTGTAAAAAATGAAGAGAGCATGAATGAAAAAAAACATAAATTACGAATAAACAATCGAAATTTATTACTTGAAAAAAAAAATTTATAAATCATCTTTTTTTCTCCTTAATTATTTATAAACAGTTATATAATTCGATATGCTTTGAGGATCTGAGAAAGAAGATCCATAAAATTGTGATGATGACATTTGAATAACGTCTTTTATACCATCTGATCTTGTCCAAACTATATAAGTTTTGACGCCATCATCTGATACGGTTATTTGAGGATTTTTTGCATTTTGAAGAGTATCAGATAAATCTATGGGAGAACTCCACGTAGCTCCAAAATCAATTGAATGGGATTCTTGTATAATATCATTTGAGCCATTTGATCTTACCCAAGTTGCATAAATATTTTGCCCCATATCATCTGTTATTATTTGAGGATTTTCTGCACTTTGAAGAGTAGCTGATAAATCTATTGGGCTGGACCAAGTAGCGCTAAAATCGGAAGTGTAAGACATTTGAATGATATCATTTGAGCCATTTGATCTTACCCAGATTGCATAAGCTTTTTTTCCACTTTGATCTGCTGTAATTTGAGGATTTATTGCATTTTGTCCTAAAGTTGATAAATCAAGTACAGAGGACCAACTATTTCCAGTAAAGATAGATGAGCGAAGCTGAACAATATCATTTGTACCATTTGATCTAATCCAAATAGTATAAAGCATATTATCTGTTGTTTTTATTTGAGGATTGTTTGCATTTTGCCCAGAAGTTGATAAATCTGCAATCGAGCTCCAATTTTCTCCATAATCTAAAGAATTTCTAAATTGTATAATATCATTTGTGCCGTTTGATCTTTGCCAAACAGTGCAAACAAAATTTTGATTCTCATTTGTAGATATTTGCTGATTAGTAGCAGAAAATCCAGCTATAGATAAATCAATTGCACTTGAAAAATTTTGACCAAAATCTGTAGATTTACAAAATTGAATAATATCATTTGTGCCATTTGATCGTGCCCAAATTGCATAAATATTTTTTCCAATAAAATTAGTTACAGCTTTTGGATTATTCGCATTTTCTCCAGTATCTGAAAGATTAATTGGAGAAGACCAGTTTTCAAATGGATAACCTTTTGAATAAGAGAATTGAACTATATCATTGGAGCCGTTTGATCTTGTCCATATTCCATATATAAATCTTTGATAGATATCATTTGCTAAATAAGCCATAGCAGCATTTTGTCCAGTAGTTGAAAGATCATCAGGGACTGGCCAGGTTTGAGCATAATCTGAAGATATAGTTATTTGAATAATATCTTTTTCAGAATCATTTTTAGCCCAGATAGCATAAACATATTTACCATCTCCATTAGTTATTATCTGAGGATTTTTAGCATTTTCAACCAAAGCTAAAAGTTTATCCGTTGATAAAAAATTCAAAATTATCAAAAGCAAAGCAAATAAATTAAGCTTAGATTTCATAAAAATACCTTTCAATTTTTTAAAAAATTGAAAGAATATTAAAAAAAAATTTATTAATAGACAATTTATATTTTGCATTGGAATCCTTTCTTTAAGATTCTCGATAAATGAAATACATTCTTACTCATAGGCGCTTAATTAAGCGCCTATAAATTCTTCTTCAAATTTAATTAGAAACTACCTTTGGAATAGAAAAAGTTACTCCATAATCATTTGAATGAGATTCTTGAATAACATCTTTTGTGCCATCTGAT